>NZ_JBFOCN010000099.1:0-20284 GCF_040907815.1 Aeromonas sp. s6 | reverse complement strand
ACCATCGGCCACGTTGACCACGGTAAAACCACCCTGACCGCCGCCATCACCAACGTGCTGGCCAAGCACTTCGGTGGTAAAGCTTTCGCCTTCGACCAGATCGACAAGGCACCGGAAGAGCGTGAGCGTGGTATCACCATCAACACCTCCCACGTAGAATACGACACTGCTACCCGCCACTACGCTCACGTAGATTGCCCGGGTCACGCCGACTACGTTAAAAACATGATCACCGGTGCTGCCCAGATGGACGGCGCAATCCTGGTAGTAGCAGCGACTGACGGCCCGATGCCGCAGACTCGTGAGCACATCCTGCTGGGTCGTCAGGTAGGCGTTCCGTACATCATCGTGTTCATGAACAAGTGCGACATGGTAGATGACGAAGAGCTGCTGGAACTGGTCGAGATGGAAGTTCGCGAACTGCTGTCCGAGTACGACTTCCCGGGTGATGACCTGCCGGTAGTCCGTGGTTCCGCACTGAAAGCGCTGGAAGGCGAAGCTCAGTGGGAAGAGAAGATCCTGGAACTGGCTGGCCACCTGGACACCTACATTCCGGAGCCGGAGCGTGCCATCGACCAGCCGTTCCTGATGCCGATCGAAGACGTCTTCTCCATCGCAGGCCGTGGTACCGTAGTTACCGGTCGTGTAGAGCGCGGTATCGTCAAGGTTGGTGAAGAAGTGGAAATCGTTGGTATCAAAGATACCACCAAGACCACCTGTACCGGCGTTGAAATGTTCCGCAAACTGCTGGACGAAGGTCGTGCAGGTGAGAACGTTGGCGCGCTGCTGCGTGGCGTGAAGCGTGAAGACGTAGAGCGTGGTCAGGTACTGGCCAAGCCGGGCACCATCAAGCCGCACACCAAGTTCGAATCCGAAGTGTACGTGCTGTCCAAAGAAGAAGGTGGTCGTCACACTCCGTTCTTCAAGGGCTACCGTCCGCAGTTCTACTTCCGTACTACCGACGTGACCGGTACCATCGAACTGCCGGAAGGCGTAGAGATGGTCATGCCGGGCGACAACATCAAGATGGTTGTTACCCTGATTGCGCCGATCGCGATGGACGACGGCCTGCGTTTCGCTATCCGTGAAGGTGGCCGTACCGTAGGTGCTGGTGTTGTAGCCAAAGTTATCGCTTAATCTTGGCTTACATAAATAAAGCAAAGCCCCTATAATAGGGGCTTTCTTATGCAGGGGCGTAGTTCGAATTGGTAGAACAGCGGTCTCCAAAACCGATGGTTGCGGGTTCGAGTCCTGCCGCCCCTGCCATATACCTCGTCTCGTACGGGGCTTTTGTGTCTTTGGTTACGTCAGATACAGGTGGGTTGTATGAGTGTTAGTTCTGAGGGTCAGGGCGGAAGCAAGGATACCCTGCTTTGGGGCCTGGTTTTCATCATCCTGGCGGCCGCTGTAGTGGGCAATTACCTGCTGAGCGACGTTATTGCTGCCGTCCGCGCCCTGGGTGTGGTCGTTGTCATCGCCGCTGCCGGTGCAGTGGCCCTGCAAACCACCAAGGGCAAGGCAACACTGGCGTTTGCCCGTGAGTCTCGCTTGGAAGTCCGCAAGGTCGTATGGCCGACCCGTCAGGAAGCCATTCAGACAACCCTGATTGTGCTGGCGGTGACTGCCGTGATGGGGCTGCTGCTGTTCGTGTTGGACGGCGCCTTGGTCTGGTTGGTCAACCTGATTACCGGTGTGTAAGGATAAGCCATGACTGAACAACGTGAACAGCGTATGAGATGGTATGTCGTGCAGGCATTTTCCGGCTACGAAGGCCGTGTTGCCAAATCCCTGCGTGAACATATCAAGATGCATGGCATGGAAGAGCTGTTTGGTGAAGTGCTGGTCCCGACCGAAGAAGTGGTCGAGATGCGTGCTGGCCAGAAGCGCAAGAGTGAGCGCAAATTTTTCCCGGGATACGTCCTGGTCCAGATGGTGATGGATGAAACCACATGGCATCTGGTACGCAATGTACCGCGCGTCATGGGTTTCATCGGCGGTACCTCCGATCGCCCTGCTCCTATCTCCGATAAGGAAGCGGATGCCATCCTCAATCGTCTGCAAGATGCCCACGACAAGCCGCGTCCGAAAACCCTGTTTGAACCGGGTGAGATGGTCCGGGTTGCCGATGGTCCGTTCGCCGACTTCAACGGTACCGTTGAAGAGGTGGACTACGAAAAGAGCCGCGTGAAGGTCTCCGTACTGATCTTCGGCCGTTCAACGCCGGTAGAACTGGATTTTGGTCAGGTCGAAAAAGGCTGATTAATCTCTGTACGTTTAACGGTTGTCAGGGGCAGCGATTATCTCTATAATTCGCTGCCCCTTTATTTGTTGGGGAGCCGTTTGCAGGAGCATGTCTCCGAGGCGTTAGAACCCATTTTTGAGGTATTTTTGTAATGGCTAAGAAAGTCACAGCTTATATCAAGCTGCAAGTTAAGGCTGGCAGTGCTAACCCCAGCCCTCCCGTTGGTCCTGCTCTGGGTCAGCACGGTGTGAACATCATGGAATTCTGTAAGGCATTCAACGCCCGTACAGAAAAGCTGGAAAAAGGTTCTCCGACTCCGGTCGTGATCACCGTTTACAGCGACCGTTCCTTCACCTTCGAAACCAAGACTCCGCCCGCTTCCTTCCTGCTGAAGAAAGCCGCTGGTATCCAGTCTGGTTCCGCCAAGCCGAACAAAGACAAGGTTGGTAAGGTGACTGTGGCTCAGCTGCAAGAAATCGCCAAGACCAAAGAGCCGGATATGACTGGTGCCGATCTGGATGCAAAAGTACGTTGCATCGCCGGTTCCGCTCGTTCCATGGGCCTGGTAGTGGAGGAGTAAGACAATGGCTAAACTGTCCAAGCGTATGCGCGTTATTCGCGAAAAAGTTGACGGTACCAAAGAGTACTCCATCAACGAAGCCATTGCCCTGCTGAAAGAACTGGCTACCGCCAAGTTCGTTGAAAGCGTTGACGTTGCCGTTAACCTGGGTATCGATGCTCGTAAATCCGACCAGAACGTACGTGGTGCAACTGTACTGCCGCACGGTACCGGTCGTGACATCCGTGTCGCCGTGTTCACCCAGGGTGCCAATGCCGAAGCCGCCAAGGCTGCCGGTGCTGAACTGGTTGGTATGGACGACCTGGCCGAGCTGGTCAAGAAAGGCGAGATGAACTTCGACGTCGTCATCGCATCCCCGGATGCCATGCGTGTTGTTGGTCAACTGGGTCAAATCCTGGGCCCGCGCGGTCTGATGCCGAACCCGAAAGTGGGTACCGTCACTCCGAACGTAGCCGAAGCCGTCAAGAACGCCAAGGCTGGTCAGGTTCGTTACCGTAACGACAAGAACGGTATCATTCACACCACCCTGGGCAAAGTTTCCTTCAACGAAGTTCAGTTGAAAGAGAACCTGGAAGCTCTGCTGGTTGCCTTGAAGAAGGCCAAGCCGTCCTCCGCCAAGGGTGTATTCATCAAGAAAGTCAGCATCTCCACCACCATGGGTGCCGGTGTTGCCGTAGACCAAGCTTCTCTGGAAGCTCAGGCCTAATTGATGGGTTTTACAAGGCGCAAAATTTAATCTATAATTTTGCGCCTTGATTGGTTGGGGGTTTCGACCTCCGTCCAAGACCGCAGGAGGCCGCAAAGCCTTAATTCTTCCTGCGTAGACGGTGCCGGAAACCCAGCGAGAAAGATTCTTTCTCTTCTGGAATCCTGCTACCGCATCGTTCCCCTCTGTTGTAAAGGTAGGGGGGATGTGTCAGTACTGGGTCAACAGACCCGGATTCAATCCAGGAGTTAAGCCAATGGCATTGGGACTCGAAGACAAAAAGGCAATTGTTGCTGAAGTCAACGAAGCTGCCAAAGGCGCTCTTTCTGCAGTTGTAGCCGATTCTCGCGGTGTCACTGTAGACAAGATGACCGTCCTGCGTAAGACCGCTCGTGAAGCCGGTGTGTACATGCGCGTTGTGCGTAACACCCTGCTGCGTCGCGCGGTAGAAGGTACCGAATACGAGTGCCTGAACGACGCATTTACCGGTCCTACCTTGATTGCTTTCTCTAACGAACACCCGGGCGCTGCCGCTCGTCTGTTCAAAGAGTTTGCCAAAGCGAACCAAAAGTTCGAAATCAAGGCTGGCGCTTTTAACGGTGAGTTTATCGCCGCAGCACAAATTGATCGTCTGGCCACGCTGCCGACTTACGAAGAAGCAATTGCGAAGTTGATGGCTACCATGAAGGAAGCCTCTGCTGGCAAGCTGGTTCGTACTATCGCTGCTGTTCGCGACCAGAAACAAGCTGCTGCTTGATTCTCGCCTATCTAGGCTGTTTGAGTTTATTCAACATCAGGAATTTTTGTCATGTCTATCACTAAAGACCAAATCATCGAAGCCGTTGCTTCCATGTCCGTAATGGAAGTTGTTGAGCTGATCGAAGCTATGGAAGAGAAGTTCGGTGTTTCTGCCGCTGCTGCCGTCATGGCCGGCCCGGCTGCTGCTGAAGCAGTAGAAGAGAAGACCGAGTTCGACGTAGTTCTGACTGCTGCTGGCGCCAACAAAGTTGCCGTCATCAAGGCCGTTCGTGGCGCTACCGGTCTGGGCCTGAAAGAAGCCAAGGACCTGGTAGAAGCTGCTCCGACCAATCTGAAAGAAGCCGTGTCCAAGGACGAAGCTGAAGCTCTGAAGAAAGAGCTGGAAGCTGCCGGTGCTTCTGTTGAGATCAAATAATCTGCATTTATGTAGATTAGCCTGATAAAACAGGCTAAGGCTGGTGAATCTTTATTCACCAGCCTTTTTGCGCTGTAGACTGAGAGTATTTCACACCGTTCACGACTCTCGGTGCACCAGCAATCCGGACCGCCTCATCGTCCGGGCCAACACAAAACGGTGTTGAGACAGAGCTGTCCCGTGGGGACAGAGTGGGTCACTTATCAGCGAGCTGAGGAACCCTATGGTTTACTCTTATACCGAAAAAAAACGCATACGTAAGGACTTCGGTAAGCGAGACCAGGTACTGGACACGCCTTATCTGTTGTCCATTCAGCTGGACTCCTTCAAGCAGTTCATCGAGGCTGACCCGGAAGGTGAGTACGGCCTAGAAGCCGCCTTCCGTAGCGTTTTCCCGATCACCAGTTACTCCGGTAGTGCTGAGCTTCAGTATGTCAGCTATCGCCTGGGTGAGCCGGTATTTGACGTAAAAGAATGCCAGATCCGTGGAGTGACCTACTCCGCGCCGCTGCGTGTCAAGCTTCGTATGGTTCTGTACGACCGTGAAGCAGCTGCCGGCACCGTCAAAGACATCAAGGAACAAGAAGTTTACATGGGCGAAATTCCGCTCATGACCGAAAACGGCACCTTTGTCATCAATGGTACCGAGCGGGTCATCGTCTCCCAGCTGCACCGCAGCCCGGGGGTCTTCTTCGACCACGATAAAGGCAAAACACATTCATCCGGTAAGGTGCTTTATAACGCTCGCGTTATCCCCTACCGTGGCTCCTGGCTGGACTTCGAGTTCGATGCGAAAGACAACCTGTTTGTCCGTATCGACCGTCGTCGTAAACTGCCAGCCTCCATTATTCTGCGGGCTCTGGACTTCAGTTCCGAAGAAATCCTGGCCACCTTCTTCGAGACCATCGGTTTCGAAGTCAAGGATGGCAAGTTGATGATGGATCTGGTGCCCGAGCGCCTGCGTGGCGAGACCGCGACCTTCGACATCATTGCCAATGGCGCCGTGGTGGTTGAAACCGGTCGTCGTGTCACTGCACGTCACATCCGTCAGCTGGAAAAAGACGGCATCACCCAGATCGAGGTGCCGGTAGAGTATGTTGTTGGCAAAGTTGCTGCCAAGAACTACGCGCACCCGCAGACTGGTGAGATGGTTGTCACTGCCAACCAGGCGCTGAGCCTGGAAGCGGTTGCCAACCTGTCCCAAGCCGGCTTCAAGCATTTCGAGGTTCTGTTCACCAACGAACTGGATCACGGTGCCTACATGTCCGAGACCCTGCGTATCGACTCCAGCTCCAGCCGCCTGGAAGCCCTGGTCGAGATCTATCGCATGATGCGTCCGGGCGAGCCGCCCACTCGTGAAGCGGCCGAGCAGCTGTTCGAGAACCTGTTCTTCTCTTCCGAGCGTTACGACCTGTCTACCGTAGGTCGGATGAAGTTCAACCGCCGTTTGGGTCGTGAAGACGAGACTGGCGTTGGCGTGCTGACCAAGGACGATATCGTCGAGGTCATGAAGCGCCTGATCGATATCCGTAACGGTAACGACGAAGTGGACGATATCGACCACCTTGGTAACCGTCGTATCCGTTCCGTCGGTGAAATGGCCGAGAACCAGTTCCGTGTTGGTCTGGTCCGTGTCGAGCGTGCGGTGAAGGAGCGCCTGTCTCTGGGCGATCTGGACACCCTGATGCCGCAGGATCTGATCAACGCCAAGCCGATCTCCGCCGCGGTCAAAGAGTTCTTCGGTTCCAGCCAGCTGTCCCAGTTCATGGACCAGAACAACCCGCTGTCCGAAGTGACCCACAAGCGCCGTATCTCCGCGCTGGGCCCGGGCGGTCTGACCCGTGAGCGTGCCGGTTTCGAAGTTCGAGACGTACACCCGACCCACTACGGTCGTCTGTGCCCCATCGAAACGCCGGAAGGTCCGAACATCGGTCTGATCAACTCGCTGTCCGTGTATTCCCGCACCAACGAGTACGGTTTCCTCGAAACCCCGTACCGCAAGGTGATCGACGGTGTGATCACCGACGAAGTGGATTACCTGTCTGCGATTGAAGAAGGCAAGTACGTGATCGCACAGGCCAACGCCGCGACCACCGAAGATGGCCGTCTGAAAGATGAATTGATCCCGTGCCGTCACAAAGGTGAATCCACCTTTATGAATGCCGACCAGATCCAGTACATGGACGTGAGCCCGCAACAGATCGTCTCTGTGGCAGCGGCCCTGATCCCGTTCCTGGAACACGATGACGCGAACCGCGCATTGATGGGTTCAAACATGCAACGTCAGGCTGTACCGACCCTGCGCGCCGACAAGCCGCTGGTTGGTACCGGTATGGAACGCGCAGTGGCCGTTGACTCCGGTGTGACCGTAGTGGCCAAGCGTGGCGGCATGATCGACTATGTCGATGCCTCCCGTATCGTTATCAAGGTCAACGAAGATGAGCTGCTGCCTGGCGAAGCCGGCATCGACATCTACAGCCTGACCAAATACACCCGTTCCAACCAGAACACCTGTATCAACCAGCGTCCGTGCGTGATGTTGGGTGAGCCGGTGATGGCTGGCGACGTACTGGCTGACGGCCCGTCCACCGATCTCGGTGAACTGGCGCTGGGTCAGAACCTGCGCGTCGCGTTCATGCCGTGGAACGGTTACAACTTCGAAGACTCGATCCTGGTGAACGAGCGTGTTGTTCAGGAAGATCGCCTGACCACCATTCACATCCAGGAACTGGCCTGTATCTCCCGTGACACCAAGCTGGGTCCGGAAGAGATCACTGCTGACATCCCGAACGTGGGTGAAGCCGCTCTGTCCAAGCTGGACGAGTCCGGTATCGTCTACGTGGGTGCCGAAGTGAAGGGCGGCGACATTCTGGTCGGCAAGGTGACTCCGAAAGGTGAAACCCAGCTGACCCCGGAAGAGAAGCTGCTGCGCGCCATCTTCGGTGAGAAGGCGTCTGACGTGAAGGACTCTTCTCTGCGAGTGCCGAACGGTGTGTACGGTACCGTGGTTGACGTGCAAGTCTTTACCCGCGATGGCGTGGAAAAAGACAAGCGCGCCAAAGAAATCGAAGAGATGCAGCTGAAGGAAGCGAAGAAGGACTTGACCGAAGAGTTCAAGATCCTGGAAGACGGCATTTTCGGCCGTTCCCGCAACCTGCTGCTGGCCGCCGGTTACAGCGAAGATCGTCTGAACAAGCTCGATCGTTCCAAGTGGTTTGAGCTGGCCATCGAAGATGAAGCCAAGCAAATCGAGCTGGAGCAGATCGCTGAACAGCACGTTGAGCTGAAGGCCGAGTTCGACAAGAAATTCGAGAACAAGCGTCGCAAGATCATCCAGGGCGATGACCTGGCGCCGGGCGTACTGAAGATCGTCAAGGTCTATCTGGCCGTCAAGCGTCGCATCCAGCCGGGTGACAAGATGGCGGGCCGTCACGGTAACAAGGGTGTTATCTCCAAGATCTGTCCGGTCGAGGATATGCCCCATGACGAGTACGGCCGTCCGGTCGACATCGTACTGAACCCGCTGGGTGTACCGTCTCGTATGAACATCGGTCAGATCCTCGAAGTGCACCTGGGCCTCGCGGCCAAGGGCATCGGCGAGAAGATCGACCGCATGATCAAAGAACAGCGCGAGCTGCACGAGATGCGCGAGTTCCTGCAACAGGTCTATGACTTGGGCGAGAAGGACTCCCAGCAAGTGAACATTGCCGAACTGTCTGACGACGACGTGCGTACCCTGGTGGGTAACCTGCGTAAGGGGCTGCCGGTGGCTACACCTGTCTTTGATGGTGCCAAAGAGCGCGAAATCAAAGCCTTGCTGAAGCTGGCCGATCTGCCGGAATCCGGTCAGATCTCCCTGTTCGACGGTCGTACCGGTAACGCCTTCGAGCGCAAGGTCACCGTGGGTTACATGTACATGCTGAAGCTGAACCACCTGGTAGACGACAAGATGCACGCGCGTTCTACCGGTTCCTACAGCCTGGTTACCCAGCAGCCGCTGGGTGGTAAGGCGCAGTTCGGTGGTCAGCGGTTCGGTGAGATGGAAGTGTGGGCCCTGGAGGCTTACGGTGCGGCATATACCCTGCAGGAAATGCTGACCGTCAAGTCTGACGATGTGAACGGCCGTACCAAGATGTACAAGAACATCGTGGATGGCGACCACCGTATGGAGCCGGGCATGCCCGAATCCTTCAACGTATTGCTGAAGGAAATCCGCTCTCTGGGTATCAACATCGAGCTGGACGAAGAGTAAGAGCTCGCTCTTATTGTTCGAGAATTGACGTGGGCGCCCCGCTGTTTTGGCAGCCGGGGCGCCGAGGTTAGACTCCTGACAGGGGAAACACGTGAAAGACTTACTCAAGTTTTTGAAGGCTCAGACCAAGACCGAAGAGTTTGACAGTATCAAGATCGGTCTGGCCTCTCCTGACATGATCCGCTCCTGGTCATTCGGTGAGGTCAAAAAGCCTGAGACCATCAACTACCGGACTTTCAAGCCGGAGCGTGATGGTCTGTTCTGCGCCCGTATCTTCGGACCGGTGAAGGACTACGAGTGTCTGTGCGGCAAGTACAAGCGCCTGAAACACCGTGGTGTGATCTGCGAGAAGTGCGGTGTAGAAGTGACCCAGACCAAGGTCCGTCGTGAGCGCATGGGCCACATCGAGCTGGCCAGCCCGACTGCCCACATCTGGTTCCTGAAGTCCCTGCCGTCCCGTATCGGTCTGCTGCTGGACATGACCCTGCGTGACATCGAGCGCGTGCTGTATTTCGAATCCTATGTAGTGATCGAACCCGGCATGACCAACCTCGAGCGCAGCCAGATGCTCTCCGAAGAGAACTATCTGGACGCACTGGAAGAGTGGGGTGACGAATTCGACGCCAAGATGGGTGCCGAGGCCATTCTGGCTCTGCTGCGCGCCATCGATCTGGAAGGCGAAGTCAAAGCCATGCGTGAGGAGCTGGATCAGACCAACTCCGAGACCAAGCGCAAGAAGACCACCAAGCGTCTGAAGCTGATGGAAGCCTTCCTGCAATCCGGCAACAAGCCGGAGTGGATGATCATGACAGTGCTGCCCGTGCTGCCGCCGGACCTGCGTCCGCTGGTACCGCTGGACGGCGGTCGTTTCGCGACCTCCGATCTGAACGATCTGTACCGTCGCGTGATCAACCGTAACAACCGCTTGAAGCGTCTGCTGGATCTGGCTGCGCCTGACATCATCGTGCGCAACGAAAAGCGCATGCTGCAAGAGTCCGTGGATGCCCTGCTGGACAACGGCCGTCGTGGTCGTGCCATCACCGGTTCCAACAAGCGCCCGCTGAAATCCCTGGCCGACATGATCAAGGGTAAGCAAGGTCGTTTCCGTCAGAACCTGCTGGGTAAGCGTGTCGACTACTCTGGTCGTTCCGTTATCACCGTAGGTCCGACCCTGCGTCTGCATCAGTGCGGTCTGCCGAAGAAGATGGCACTTGAGCTGTTCAAGCCCTTCATCTACGGCAAGCTGGAGTCCCGCGGTCTGGCGACCACGATCAAGGCCGCCAAGAAGATGGTGGAGCGCGAAGAAGCCGTCGTCTGGGACATCTTGGACGAAGTGATCCGCGAACACCCGGTTCTGCTGAACCGTGCGCCGACCCTGCACCGTCTGGGTATCCAGGCGTTTGAACCGACCCTGATCGAAGGCAAGGCCATCCAGCTGCACCCGCTCGTCTGTGCCGCCTATAACGCGGACTTCGACGGTGACCAGATGGCGGTCCACGTACCGCTGACCCTGGAAGCCCAGCTGGAAGCGCGTGCCCTGATGATGTCCACCAACAACATCCTGTCGCCTGCCTCCGGTGAGCCGATCATCGTTCCTTCCCAGGACGTGGTCTTGGGTCTGTACTACATGACCCGCGCCCGCATCAATGCGAAGGGTGAAGGTATGGTGCTGTCCGGCCCGAAAGAGGCCGAGAAGGTCTACCGTGCCGGCCTGGCCGACCTGCATGCTCGCGTCAAGTGCCGCATCACCGAGTACGTGAAGAACGAAGCCGGTGAACTGGTTGCCAAGACCGAGATGAAGAACACCACCGTTGGTCGTGCGATCCTGAGCCTGATCCTGCCCAAAGGCATGGAGTACGCGCTGATTGACGAGCCCAAGGTACTGACTGCTGCAGAGCAGGCTGACCTGGACGCCAACCCGCAGAACTGGATCAAGTGCGTCTCCAACAAGGCGCTGGGCAAAAAGCTCATTTCCCGTCTGCTGAACACCTGCTATCGCAAGCAGGGCCTGAAGGATACCGTCATCTTCGCTGACCAGCTGATGTATACCGGTTTCCACTACGCGGCCCTGTCCGGTGCCTCTGTTGGTATCGATGACATGGTCATCCCGGATGCCAAGAAAGACATCATCGCTGCTGCAGAAGCCGAAGTCGCCGAGATCCAGGACCAGTTCCTGTCCGGTCTGGTGACCGCGGGCGAACGTTACAACAAGGTTATCGATATCTGGGCCAGCGCGAACGATCGCGTCTCCAAGGCCATGATGGACAACCTTTCCAAGGAGCGTAACGTCAACTCCCTGGGCGATGAGGAAGAGCAAGCCTCCTTCAACAGCATCTTCATGATGGCCGACTCTGGTGCGCGGGGCTCCGCCGCCCAGATCCGTCAGCTGGCCGGTATGCGTGGCCTGATGGCGAAGCCGGATGGCTCCATCATCGAAACGCCGATCGTGGCGAACTTCCGTGAAGGTCTGAACGTACTGCAGTACTTCATCTCCACTCACGGTGCTCGTAAAGGTCTGGCGGATACCGCACTGAAGACAGCGAACTCCGGTTACCTGACCCGTCGTCTGGTTGACGTGGCCCAGGACATGGTGATCACCGAGGACGATTGCGGCACTACCGACGGTCTGTGGATGACTCCGCTGATCGAGGGTGGCGACGTGGTCGAGCCGCTGCGTGAGCGCGTGTTGGGTCGTGTGGTGGCCGAAGACGTGATCAAGCCGGGTACCGAGGATGAAGTGCTGGTAGCGCGCAACACCCTGCTCGACGAGCAGCTGTGTGACCTGCTGGAGCGCAACTCCGTCGACCGCGTGAAGGTACGTTCTGCCATCACCTGTGAGACCGATTTCGGTAACTGTGCTCACTGCTACGGCCGTGATCTGGCCCGTGGTCACCTGGTTAACAAGGGTGAGGCTGTCGGTGTTATCGCCGCTCAGTCCATCGGTGAACCGGGCACCCAGCTGACGATGCGTACCTTCCACATCGGTGGTGCCGCATCCCGAGCGGCTGCCGAGAGCAGCATCCAGGTGAAGAACACCGGTAGCATCAAGTTGCAGAACGCCAAGTTCGTTCTGAACAACTCTGACAAGCTGGTTATCACCTCCCGTTCTACCGAGCTGACCATCATGGACGAGATGGGCCGTACCAAGGAAAGCCACAAGCTGCCTTACGGTTCCGTGCTGGAAGTGAAGGATGGCGAAGCGGTGAACGCCGGTGATACCGTCGCGAACTGGGACCCGCACACCCACCCGATCATCACCGAAGTGGCGGGTCGCCTGCACTTCGAACACATGATCGACGGTGTGACCATCACTCGTCAGACCGACGAGCTGACCGGCCTCTCTTCCATCGTCGTACTGGATGTCAACGAGCGTCCGAGCGCCGGTAAAGAGATGCGTCCGACCGTGAAACTGGTCGATCTGAATGGCAAGGATGTGATGATCCCGGGCACCGACGTTCCCGCCCAGTACTTCCTGCCGGGCAAGGCGATCGTGAACCTGGAAGATGGTGCCAACGTGGGCGTGGGTGACGCGGTTGCGCGTATCCCGCAAGAGTCCAGTGGTACCAAGGACATCACCGGTGGTCTGCCGCGCGTTGCGGATCTGTTCGAAGCACGTCAGCCGAAAGAGCCGGCCATCCTGGCCGAGATCTCCGGTACCATCTCCTTCGGGAAAGAGACCAAGGGCAAGCGTCGTCTGGTCATCACCCCGACCGATGGTGGCGAGATCTATGAAGAGATGATTCCGAAATGGCGTCACCTCAACGTGTTCGAAGGTGAAAAAGTTGAGAAGGGTGAAGTGCTGGCGGACGGTCCCGAATCTGCTCACGACATCCTGCGTCTGCGCGGTATCAGCCCGGTCGCCAACTACATCGCCAACGAAGTGCAGGACGTTTACCGTCTGCAAGGCGTTAAGATCAACGACAAGCACATCGAAGTCATCGTGCGTCAGATGCTTCGCAAGTGCGAGATCCTGAGCGCTGGCGACACCGACCTGATCGAAGGTGAACAGGTTGAAGTGGCCCGTGTGAAGATTGCCAACCGTAAACTGGTTGCCGAAGGGAAGACCCCGGCTACCTACCGTCATATCCTGATGGGTATTACCAAGGCATCTCTGAGCACCGAGTCCTTCATCTCCGCGGCTTCCTTCCAGGAGACCACCCGCGTGCTGACCGAAGCAGCCGTTGGTGGCAAGCGTGATGAACTGCGCGGCTTGAAAGAGAACGTGATCGTGGGTCGTCTGATCCCGGCTGGTACCGGCTTTGCCTACCACCACAGCCGCATCAACCAGCGTGCCGCCGCAGCCCGTGCTGTCGGTGTGCCGCAGGTGACTGCCGATGAAGCTCAGCAAAACCTGGCGGATCTGCTCAACGCAGCCGGCAGTTTTGACGAAGAGTAATCTTCCGCTGCAGTGATCGAAAAGGGCCCCTTCTAGGGGCCCTTTTTTTATTTCCCATCCGGCGCCCAGCGTGCACTGGGCTGGGGCAGGGGGATGATCCAGTGCAAGGTTATAGAGCAAAAAATCAAAAAAAGTTGACATTGCCCCGTCGCAACTGAAAACTCGGGAAAGTTGAATGGGTATTACAGGGGTAGAACATGGCTGTCGGTATCGAGGAAGTACTGCTTCCCGAAGAGCAACTGAGCGGTCGCGCTTTTACAGACGAAGACAGGGAGCTGTTGCGTTCATATGGGGGCCTTATCGAAGGCCTGGCCGATCTGTTCGGCAAGCACTGCGAGGTGGTGCTCCACTCCCTGGAAAATCTGCATGAGTCCGTGATCCAAATCGCGAATGGTTTCAATACGGGTCGAACTCTGGGGGCGCCGATCACCGATCTCGCCCTGCGGATGCTCAAGGACATCGAGAGCACGGGTCAGGATCACACCCAGAGTTATTTTGCCCGCAGTCGGACCGGTGCCTTGATGAAGTCGAGCACCATCGCCATCCGTAACCGCGACAAGCAGGTGATCGGCCTTATCTGCATCAATTTGCACATCAATGCGCCTTTCCACGAGTTCGTGGCCGAATTCTTCCCGACACCACAGCAGGTGGAGCGGCAATCGCCGGAGACCTTCGCCAACAGCGTCGAAGAGCTGGTTGCCCAGACGGTGGACAACACCATCGACGAGATCAATCGTGATCCCTCCGTGGCCAACAATGCCAAGAACCGTTTTATCGTGACCCAGTTGTTCGAGAAGGGCATATTTGATATCAAGGACTCGATCAACCTGGTCGCCGACAAGCTGAATATTTCCAAACATACCGTGTATCTCTACATCCGACAGCGCAAGCAGGGTGAAGAAGAGAGCGAGTAAGCGCCATAGATAGGGGATAGATAACAATGGCTAAAGAAGTGATTGCAACCGACAAGGCGCCTGCCGCAATTGGCCCTTATGTCCAGGCTACCAAGCTGGGTGAGCTGGTCTTTACCTCCGGGCAGATCCCGCTCGATCCGGCCACCATGGACATCGTTGCCGGTGGCATCGAGGCTCAGGCAGAGCAGGTGATGAAGAATCTGGTCGCAGTCTTGAAAGCCGCAGGGGCCGATACCAGCAAGGTGCTGAAGACCACTTGCTTCCTGAGTGACATGAACAACTTTGTGGCCTTCAACCAGGTGTATGCCCGCTACTTTGGCGAGTCCGCCCCGGCACGTTCCTGCGTGGAAGTTGCTCGTCTGCCCAAGGATGTGCTGGTCGAAGTCGAAGCCATCGCTTACGTCTGAGCCTGTTTCATTGGAAAAGCCCCTCCCAGGAGGGGCTTTTGCGTCTGTGAGGTAGAATGGATACACCGCTGTGCAGGAGTGCGATCATGAGTCTGAATTTTGCTCTGCTGGTCACCGGGCCCGCCTATGGCACCCAGACGGCCAGCACGGCCTATCGTTTTGCCCTGAGTCTGGTCGAGCAGGGACACCGCTTGTCCCACCTCTTCTTCTATCAGGAGGGGGTGTGCAATGCCAATGGCCTCCATGCGCCAGCCAGCGATGAGACCGACCTGGTGGCATTGTGGCGCGAGTTGGCCATCCAGCAGGGTATCCGCATCGATGTGTGTGTGGCTGCGGCCATGCGCCGTGGCGTGCTGGATGAGCAGGAGGCCAAGGGAATGGGACGGGAGCATTTCAATCTGGAAGCGCCATTCTGCCTGAGCGGGCTCGGTCAGTTGGCGGAAGCCGCACTGACCGCTGATCGCTTCGTTCAGTTCTAGGGGGACAAAATGACCAGAATAGCGTTTATCTCACGGCGTGGTCCCCATGGTTCGGCGAGTGGTCGGGAGGGGCTGGATGCTCTGCTGGCCACCTCTGCATTGACGGAGTCCCTGGCACTCTTTCTGGTGGGTGATGGCGTGATGCAACTGGTGAGGGAGCAATCACCACACGCTATATTGCAGCGTCACTACGCCCCGACCTTCAAGATGCTGGAACTGTATGACATCGAAGAGATCTATGTCTGTGCGGTGTCACTGGCTGAGCGAGGACTGACGGCGGCGGATCTGCTAATCCCAGTGATTCCGCTCTCTCCTGCGGAAATTCGCCGTAGCTGGGCGGGTTTCACCACCCACATCTGCTTCTGAGGTGTCCGTGATACAGCTGATATTGAACTCTCCCTTCATGAGCCAGGATCTCGAGTTGGCGTTGCGTTACCGCATGGAAGGGGATCTGGTGGTGTTGATGCAGGATGCCGTGATGGCGGCGGCTGCCCCCGGGTGGTGCGAGCGCTTGGCAGAGGTCCCCCTGTACGTCATGAAGGAAGACCTGCAAGCGAGAGGCTTGTCATCCGGGATCGGGATGGAACTCGATATGCCGGGTTTGATCAGGTTGATCGTCGAGCACGGATCACCGCAGACCTGGGGCGGTTAGGCTTGTTTTTCCTTTTTATCTCAGTTGCTTAACATAATGTCATTCGACTGTCATTTGCCATTTCGGTGTGCAAATTGTATAAATCTTGACTCCCCAGACAACAGGGCATAAAATTTCGCGTCCCCGTATCTGCGGGGAGGATTTTTCACACGTTTATGAAGTCATTATCAGGAGCCTTTTGATGGCAACTATTAACCAGTTGGTTCGCAAGCCACGCATCAAGCTCGTTGTGAAAAGCAACGTGCCGGCGCTGGAAGCGTGCCCTCAGAAGCGTGGCGTATGCACCCGTGTATACACCACCACCCCGAAGAAGCCTAACTCTGCACTGCGTAAAGTATGCCGTGTACGTCTGACCAACGGCTTCGAAGTCACCTCCTACATCGGTGGTGAAGGTCACAACCTGCAAGAGCACTCTGTTGTTCTGATCCGTGGCGGTCGTGTAAAAGACTTGCCAGGTGTTCGTTATCACACCGTTCGTGGTGCGTTGGACTGTGCCGGTGTTAAAGACCGTAAGCAGGCTCGCTCCAAGTACGGCGTGAAGCGTCCGAAAGCTTAATGGTTCTCCGTTAAGTAAGGCCAAACGTTAATTCGTTTCTAGTTAGATAACTTTCTAGTTTTGGGTAACCCCTGAAGTTACGGAGAATTTGAAATGCCAAGACGTCGTGTTGTTGGTCAGCGTAAAATCCTGCCGGATCCCAAGTTCGGATCTGAGCTGCTGGCTAAATTTGTCAACGTAGTAATGGTTGACGGTAAGAAATCTGTTGCAGAAGCCATCGTTTATGGCGCCCTGGACATCATTGCCACCAAATCTGGCAAAGAGCACCTGGCCCTGTTCGAAGTCGCTCTGGACAACATTCGTCCGGCGGTCGAGGTTAAATCTCGTCGCGTCGGTGGTGCAACCTATCAGGTGCCGGTAGAAGTTCGTCCGGTACGTCGCAATGCTCTGGCAATGCGCTGGTTGGTTGATGCCGCTCGTAAACGTGGTGAAAAATCAATGGCTCAGCGTTTGGCTGGCGAGCTGCTGGATGCCGCTGACAATAAGGGTTCGTCTGTCAAGAAACGTGAAGACGTTCACCGTATGGCTGAAGCGAACAAGGCCTTCGCTCACTTCCGCTGGTAATCCGCTTGCGCAGGGTCTTATGACTCTGCGCACCTTTAATTATCTGGGGACAAGCGCCCTAGTAAGAGGATGACAATGGCTCGTACAACCCCCATTGAGCGTTATCGTAATATCGGTATCTCCGCTCACATCGACGCCGGTAAGACTACTACTACCGAGCGCGTTCTGTTTTACACCGGTGTAAGTCACAAGATCGGTGAAGTTCACGATGGCGCCGCCACCATGGACTGGATGGAACAGGAACAAGAGCGTGGTATCACCATCACCTCCGCCGCGACCACCGCTTTCTGGTCCGGTATGGGTAAACAGTTCCAACCGCACCGTATCAACATCATCGATACCCCGGGCCACGTTGACTTTACTATCGAAGTAGAGCGTTCCATGCGTGTTCTGGATGGCGCCGTGATGGTGTACTGTGCCGTAGGTGGCGTACAGCCCCAGTCTGAAACCGTATGGCGTCAGGCTAACAAGTACAAGGTTCCCCGTATCGCGTTCGTCAACAAGATGGACCGTACCGGTGCTAACTTCCTGCGCTGCGTTGAGCACATCAAGACCCGTCTGAAAGGTAACCCGGTTCCTCTGCAACTGAACATCGGTTCCGAAGAGAACTTCAAGGGCGTTATCGACCTGGTCAAGATGAAAGCCATCAACTGGAGCGAAGCTGACCAGGGCGTATCCTTCGACTACGAAGACGTCCCGGCCGAGCTGCTGGAACAGGCGCAAGAAATGCGCATGAACCTGGTTGAAGCCGCTGCTGAAGCGTCTGAAGACCTGATGGAAAAATACCTGGGTGGTGAAGAACTGACTGAAGAAGAGATCAAGAAAGCTCTGCGTCAGCGTGTTCTGAACAACGAAATCATCCTGGTTACCTGTGGCTCCGCGTTCAAGAACAAGGGCGTACAGGCCATGCTGGATGCCGTGGTCGAGTACCTGCCGGCTCCGACCGACGTTGCTGCTATCGACGGTCTGAAGCTGGATGGCGAGACCAAGGACGAGCGTCACGCTTCCGATGACGAGCCGTTCTCTGCTCTGGCATTCAAGATTGCTACCGACCCGTTCGTGGGCAACCTGACCTTCTTCCGTGTTTACTCCGGTGTGGTCAACTCCGGTGACTCCGTGCTGAACTCCGTTAAAGAGAAGCGCGAGCGTTTCGGCCGTATCGTTCAGATGCATGCCAACAAGCGTGAAGAGATCAAAGAAGTTCGCGCAGGCGACATCGCTGCTGCCATCGGCCTGAAGGACGTCACCACCGGTGATACCCTGTGTGACGAAAGCGCACCGATCATCCTGGAGCGTATGGAGTTCCCGGAGCCGGTAATCTCCATCGCCGTTGAGCCGAAATCCAAGGCTGACCAGGAGAAGATGGGTCTGGCTCTGGGCCGTCTGGCTCAGGAAGATCCGTCCTTCCGCGTATGGACCGACGAAGAATCTGGTCAAACCATCATCGCCGGTATGGGTGAGCTGCACCTGGACATCATCGTTGACCGTATGCGTCGCGAGTTCAAGGTAGAAGCCAACGTAGGTAAGCCGCAGGTTGCCTACCGTGAAACCATCCGCAACACCGTCAAGGACATCGAAGGCAAGCATGCCAAGCAGTCCGGTGGTCGTGGTCAGTACGGTCACGTCGTTATCGACATGTACCCGCTGGAAGAAGGCAAAGCCTACGAATTCGTCAACGACATCAAGGGTGGCGTGATTCCGGGCGAATTCATCCCGGGTGTTGACAAGGGTATCCGCGAGCAGCTGAAGTCCGGCCCGCTGGCAGGCTATCCGGTAATGGATCTGGGTGTGCGTCTGCACTTCGGTTCCTACCACGATGTCGACTCTTCCGAACTGGCGTTCAAGATCGCTGCTTCTCTGGCGTTCAAGGCTGGCTTCATGAAGGCCAACCCGGTACTGCTCGAACCGATCATGAAGGTCGAAGTCGAGACTCCGGAAGACTACATGGGCGACGTGATCGGTGACCTGAACCGTCGTCGCGGCCTGATCGAAGGCATGGAAGATGGCCCGTCCGGCAAGATCGTACGTGCGCTGGTGCCGCTGGCCGAAATGTTCGGTTACGCCACCTCCCTGCGTTCTGCTACCCAGGGTCGTGCTTCCTACGCCATGGAATTCGCCAAGTATCACGATGCCCCGACCAACGTCGCCCAGGCCGTGATCGAAGAGCGCAAATCCAAGTAATTTAAGATTCCCCGCCTACGACGGTAGGCGGGTTTAACCTAGAAGGACTACGTCGTGTCTAAAGAAAAATTTGAGCGTAATAAACCGCACGTAAACGTCGGCACCATCGGCCACGTTGACCACGGTAAAACCACCCTGACCGCCGCCATCACCAACGTGCTGGCCAAGCACTTCGGTGGTAAAGCTTTCGCCTTCGACCAGATCGACAAGGCACCGGAAGAGCGTGAGCGTGGTATCACCATCAACACCTCCCACGTAGAATACGACACTGCTACCCGCCACTACGCTCACGTAGATTGCCCGGGTCACGCCGACTACGTTAAAAACATGATCACCGGTGCTGCCCAGATGGACGGCGCAATCCTGGTAGTAGCAGCGACTGACGGCCCGATGCCGCAGACTCGTGAGCACATCCTGCTGGGTCGTCAGGTAGGCGTTCCGTACATCATCGTGTTCATGAACAAGTGCGACATGGTAGATGACGAAGAGCTGCTGGAACTGGTCGAGATGGAAGTTCGCGAACTGCTGTCCGAGTACGACTTCCCGGGTGATGACCTGCCGGTAGTCCGTGGTTCCGCACTGAAAGCGCTGGAAGGCGAAGCTCAGTGGGAAGAGAAGATCCTGGAACTGGCTGGCCACCTGGACACCTACATTCCGGAGCCGGAGCGTGCCATCGACCAGCCGTTCCTGATGCCGATCGAAGACGTCTTCTCCATCGCAGGCCGTGGTACCGTAGTTACCGGTCGTGTAGAGCGCGGTATCGTCAAGGTTGGTGAAGAAGTGGAAATCGTTGGTATCAAAGATACCACCAAGACCACCTGTACCGGCGTTGAAATGTTCCGCAAACTGCTGGACGAAGGTCGTGCAGGTGAGAACGTTGGCGCGCTGCTGCGTGGCGTGAAGCGTGAAGACGTAGAGCGTGGTCAGGTACTGGCCAAGCCGGGCACCATCAAGCCGCACACCAAGTTCGAATCCGAAGTGTACGTGCTGTCCAAAGAAGAAGGTGGTCGTCACACTCCGTTCTTCAAGGGCTACCGTCCGCAGTTCTACTTCCGTACTACCGACGTGACCGGTACCATCGAACTGCCGGAAGGCGTAGAGATGGTCATGCCGGGCGACAACATCAAGATGGTTGTTACCCTGATTGCGCCGATCGCGATGGACGACGGCCTGCGTTTCGC
>NZ_JBFOCN010000098.1:0-8056 GCF_040907815.1 Aeromonas sp. s6 | reverse complement strand
TAAAACGGCTCGATGACTTCCACCATGTTTTGCCATGGCAGAATCTGCTCCATGCGGGACAAGAAAATCTCTTTTCTGGTCTGACGGCGCTTACTGCTGAATTCACTGTCGGCGAAGGTAAGTTGATGACTCATGATGAACCCTGTTCCATGGCTCCAGATGACAAACATGATCTCATATCAGGGACTTGTTCGCACCTTCCCTAACATCAGAACTACAGCAGAAAAGTGCTTATCTGGGCTGGAATGGCCATATGTGGTTAGTTGGCAGTGGAGGAAGTTTTAACCCTTGTCTTTTTCTAAAGGTAACTCTTGAGAAAGATGGCGCTCTCCGTTGTATCAGTTCCTCGTTTGGAAAAAGTTCCTCGTCCAAAATTTGCCTATCCTACGAGCCTAGGAAACCATCACCTGCAGGTGATGGTTTTTGGATTTGACCCCATTGAGTGGTGTGGCACAGGCTCAGATTTGCTGGCGTATTACTCACCCCGATATCGTAGTAGTTGCGCAGTTGGATCACTTGCAGACAAGCATTCAGAATGATCTGACTCAAGATATTCAGAATGAACTGGAACTGGTTCGTCAGGGCTTGCAGCATAAAGAGCAGGAATTGGCTAATTATGATCAATTGCTGACTCGTCTTGGCACGATGTAATTTGGGGTCTTTGATTGGAAAAGGCTCCCGCCATGGCGGGAGCCTTTCTTGTTTAGTTTTCTTTGCCGGATGTGATGAGTGCAGGGAGTGCCACTAGTGTGGCAGCACTTGAAGATCCGCACTCTTGAGCTTGAAGGTGCAGCCTTGCTGGATGAGCTCCTCCCGGTTGGCCAGCACCAGCGGGTAGAGCAGGGGATGGCTCTCATGCTCGTCGTTATAGCTGACTTGCATTCGCTCCAGTGCGTAGTGCATCAGGGGGATCCGCTGGGTGAGCTGAAGACAACCATCAGTCATGGCGTAGTCGCTGCCTATAATGGCTTGTTGCCCTTCACTGAGGCTTGGGTTGGGGATAACCACGGCGGTGACCTGGGTGTTCCACTCCAGATCCTGATCCCGGCCATGTGGAGAGGCGTCCAACAGTTCCGGCTCTGCGCGAAAGCGGCTCATCACAAAATCCAGATATTCCCCTTTCTTCTCGCAATAGGCGCGTACATGCCAGCGGATCCCGTCATAGACCAGGGTATGGGGTACGATATTGCGACCGCTCTGCTCCTCTGAGCTGAGCGAGACATAGTCCACATCCACCCGTAATTGCCCTCGAGCCGCCTGCACCAGGCCGCGCACGATTTTCGGATCGATATGGCGGTTTGGCACATCCAGGATCTCTATGTGGCCGTAGCGCAGGTCCATCAAGGGGAGAGTCAGGATCCCTGATTCGTGCTGACGCTGATATTGCTTCTCCCGGTGCAGCAGCATCAAGTATTCACCCAGCTTGCCTTCACTAAAGCGGGGGGCAAATTGCTCGGTGGGCTTGTATCCCTTCAGACTTTTGTCATAGACGAGCCCTTCTGGCGAGTAGTGGGCCAGGTAGTGGTTGATATCCCGTGAGGCCTGTTGGCGGCCGATGTTGAAGGCCGTCATCAGGTGATTGGTCGTCAGCCTGCCCTCCCACTGCAACACGATCTCCAGCAGACGAAAACGCAGGGTCTGATCCCAGGTGAGCTCTTTGGGTGCCATATGTGCTCCAAAATGCGACATGTGTATGTAACCAGTATCGTCATGAGTATACAGGCTACATATAATGAGTCCATCAAAAGCGGCGTCAAGGGAGTATGTCATGAATGGCAAGCCGGTTATCACCTACCCGTGTCAATCCTTGTGCCCTGCGCCATTGAGGGGAATGGTCGCCACAGCCAAAGGCGCCCTGCTTATGGCTGGCTACTTCAACCGTTCGAGCCCACAGCGTCCAGGCAGCAGCAAACAGAAGGTTCTCTGATACCCCCAACGCGCTAATGCCAGCAGTGCCACTACCTGAGCTACCGGGTGGTGTGTCAGCAACGGCATGACTCATTTCAAACGCCATCGTCACTGAGGTTCTATGAATTCAACGCTGATATCGGGTCAGTCGGCCATGCCGCTGATCAAGGGGATCTGTTGCCTGTTGCCAGCCGAGCAGGCGGGCGAACTTGCTACCCTGATCGCAGAAGAACAGGGTCGGTTGGGCGCTGTGCCATTGAAGGAAACCGGGGGATCGCGTCCCTGTACTGAACTGTGCAGAGTGGCACGTTTGGCTTTGCATATTGATCGGCATCGCTTGGATCGCACGGCTCTGCCCATCTATCAAGGGCGGGAGCAACTCATGGCAGGGGCCGCCGCATTGCTGGATGACGATATGACGCTTGCATGTGGTGATGCCATGCGGTTACTGGCATTGCAACTCGACAAGCTGCTGAGGGGAAGCCGTGGCAGCGCACAGGCCAAACTGGACGGACTCACCCTCAGTGCGATGGAGCAGAGGGCGTTGGCCGCTCAGTCCCCCAACACCGGTGCTGTGGTGCGGGGGAGCTGGCGTCGAAAGTCACGTAATCAACTTGGCCGAGGCAATTGGCTCGATGTGGTCGAAGCGGCGCTCTGGTGTTTCTGGCACAGCGACACCCTGCAAGAGGGCGAAGCCCTGCTTGGAGCGCTGCTGGGCGCAGATATCCGGGTTCGCATTGTCTATGGCATGTTAGCGGGGGCCTTTTACCTGGCAGATTCATCCGAGATGCGTCCCCCGCAGGTATCGAACTAACCCGCTATTTCCACCACTGGATAACAGGCGTCCCCCCACAGGGTTTGTGGGTGGGACATCATCAGCGCGATGATCACCGGGGTCAGCTTGCCTAACAGGTTTGCACAATCTTTAAGCTGCTTGCGATTGACCGAACCATTCCAGGTGGCGCCGCCATGCATCAGTTGATTCCGCAGGGTGTAGAGACGGTTAAATACGACCCCCAGCAACTGGGGGGTATTGCCGCTAGCCAGCGCCTGGGACGCCATTCTCTTGCCCTGTGCCAGCCGTTCCTTCCACTGTGTTTCACTTATCTTGCCGCTGTGAAAATCCCAGAAACTCTGCAGTACAACAGGCGTATCCAGCAAGATACGGATACTTCCCGAAAACTCCTGCCACACGAGCTGCTCGATCTGCCTGTGCTCATCCAGCTCGCACAGTTTTTCCAGAAAGGATTTAAAGGTTTCCTGCTCCGACAAGCGGCGATTGTCATCGATTTCGGTGGCATAGGCAGCGTTGAACGCAATCCAGAGAAAAATGAAGCGGCCATCTTCATCTTCTGCCATCTCTGCCCGCTGCAGCCAGCTCAATGCGCGATGCACACGCAACTTTAGGTTGGCAGGTGAGTGTTCACGCAGCGCCCGGTGACGAGTTTTCAACTGTTCAAAATTCAATGACGATCTCCTTCTCAATCAGATGAATAGCTAGCTTCTGTAACCATGACCCCAGCACACGGCATCTCTGCGACCTCAACGGGCTTGTGACGAACTGGCTGGAATAGCAAGGGGTAATAACAGCGGTTACTTTCGGATGACATCCTTCAGCTTAGCGATGGTCAGATCCACCAGGGTGGCCGGCGCTTGTTCAGGTGGTGCATGGTTACACTCGGGGCATGTTTCGAACCAGCTATGGCCGCGTACCAGTACGTCACTCTTGGGGGCAACCGTCTTGTGCCAGCCGCATTGAGGGCAGCGAAATGTCGTCGGGGGCGGGGGAATTGGCATGGCATTCCTCAAACTAAAACAAGTTCCATTTTGGTCCAGCATACCATACCTGAATCTTGATGAGTGTCGCTGTTCTCACAGATCTTAACGAGGTATAGCGCCTGCCTGAAAATACGACATGTGCAAAATCCCAGTATCGAAGCAGCCAGGGGGGATGGGTATAGTCAAGCTGACTTCCTCCACCTAAGGGAGGAGTTGGATGATGAACGGTCAAACTTGCTTACCGGGAGCTGTGCGCCGGGTATTGTTGGTGGCGCTGCAGCTCGGGCTATTGCCCCTGGCGGTGCTGGCAGCCAGTTGCACCTATCGGGAAGATGCATTGGGCAATACTCGTTATCAGTGTGACGATGGCAAGCGCGGTGCCTAGCGCGAGAATGCGTTCGGCAATATCAAAGACTCTGGCATCGGCATCACTTGGTGCAAAGACAGCTTCGGGAATCTGCGCGCTTCTGATGGCACCGTTTGCCGCACCAACTCCCAGGGTCTTCTCAGGTGTGATGTGCAGAGCACACCACCAACCTTGTTTGAGGGTGACTGACATCATTATTGGCAATCGAACTGGCTTCAAAGACCTGGTATGAGTGGATACGCGACAAGGTGGTTGTTTCGGGTGAGGAAAGGGAGGGGGGCGTATGGAATTGCGATATGAAATTCAGGAAATTGGTACCAGCTTGTTGGTCGAAAACTGGCAGGCGGGGCTGCGCTGCCTCAGCCAGAGTGCAGGAAGTGCGGAATATCAGGATGCCCATCTGCCGCTGCCACTCTCCCATCTACCAGATCATTTTCTGGCCGGCATACCCGATGAGCTAAAGGGGGCGGCAGCCCCTTATGGCGAGCTGGCCTTGCGGCTCTTGTCGTTGGCACGACAGCATGCGTCTTGTGCCGAGCTGCTCAAACTCAGGCCCATCTTGCTGTTTTTGGCGGCGCTATATTGGCCGCAAGACAATTTACCCATCGTGAAACACGCAGCCTGTGGGCAGCGTGCGTTGTTGCACGCTATGGGGTTGGCGCCGCGCCGCAGTTTGCTCCGTTTTCTTGACCGCCTGCGGCTCAATCTTGCCATCGAATGGCAGCGTGATTATCTACGGCTCTTTCTATATGAGGAACCCGAGGCCTATCTGGCCCTGCGTCATGAGCCGAGAATTGGCCCCGTGCAGCTGTTCCTGCTGTTTCATGCGCCCGAGCTTACCGGCAGCGTACTGATCCGCTCGTTACCACATCATGATGACGGTGGGTTATGGCTCAGTCGTCTACTCGACCCGCTCAACCCTGCCCTAGCGTTGGCTCGAGCGGGGCGCTTTCCTGGCGACTGGCAGGCGTTGCGGAATATGGCGGATCTGACAGAGGTTGCAGCTACGGTCCTGAAGGTGGAGCAGGCAGATGATAGATCTCGCCAGTTTCAGTATCTGTGTGAGCGACTCAAGCTGGACGAACGGCACCCTTTGCCGGACTCAGCCCAGCGACTACGCCATCTGCAAACGCCCTGGTTACAGCAGGTGGCGAGTTGGCCAGAGCTGGATGCTGCCTGCGCACGAATGAACTCGCGCAGATGCGAACTTTGGTCACTGACCATGTTGAATGACATCTTGCGTGGACGGCAGGCGCTGTTTCGGCTCTGCTCGCCTCGGCGGAAGAAAACGCTTTGTTGGGTACGGATGTCGCTTGCGCAATCCGCCCCCGATCAACCTGCGTTCACTGCCTTGATTGAGGTCACAGGCCCCAAGGTGGGGCGGGTGTCCCGCTACTGGGTGCGCCGCTTGTATCGCCATCTTTCGACTCACCCCTTAAGCCTGCGGGCTTGATACCCGCCCCCTGAATAGGTCAAGGCCCCGATTGCAGATGCAAACGAGGGATGTGCCTGTTTTTGTTACATGTCTATACGTTCAGTATCGTCCATTGCCCTGGTGCGCGCTTTAATGGGCACCAGAGCGGTCATCTGGCAGCGTCGGTTGGTGAGAGAGGCATATCATGACAGCAATCAAAAAAAGTTCGGCCCTCAATGGGGTTGCGTGCGGGTATCTGTGGCAACTGCTGCGCACCATTCCCTCAGTGTATCCGCAGTTGCGCGAGATGGAGCCCCGCCAACTTGAGCAGTTTGAGCTGAGCCCCCAGGATCTCGCCAGCCGGCAGGCACTGCTGAAGTTGCTCAAGACCCGTGCCGCCGCTCCCAAACCCGTCTGTCTCTGGCACAACTGTGAGTTGCTCGATCGGCAGGTCGGTGAAGACTCGCCACTCAGCCTGGCCCTCTTGCGCTTTATCACTATCTACACCTTGCATCCTGGTCTGCAGCAGATGATTGAAGAGGCCGGTGATGCCGACAGACAGGGTAGCCGCTTGCCGCTGCTGGCGGCGATGATAGGCTATCCGCTAGAGGCACTGCGTCACTACCTCAGCGGTGCCAACTGGATGCGAGAGGTCGCCTTTCTCCATCGTGAGGCGGACTCTTTGTTGGGGGTGAGTATCAACATGGATCTGCTGTTGGCCGAAAAGCTGCTGACCCAGACGCTGGAAAAACCGGTTGAGTTGATCTCCGATGTGCTCGAGGAGATGCCCCCCAGCCAGCTGACGCTGGACGATTACGGCCATATGCAGCTGGGTGCCCTGGTTGAGCATGCTGGCATGCTGGATCAGCAGATGCCGTCAGGCTGGAATGCCCTGCTATGGGGAAAACCGGGCACCGGCAAGACGCAGCTTGCCTGTCTGCTGGCTGGGCTGGCCAACCTGACACTCTACACCTTGCGCAGCGAAGAGGATGCCAACGCCTTTCGCCGAAACGGTATGCAGAGCCGGGTGAGTGAACTGTTGCTGGCCCAGCGCCTGCTTGGACGCAATGGTAGCTGCATGTTGCTGGTCGATGAGGGGGACGATCTCCTGATGAGCGGCACCATCGCCAAAAACAGGCGCCACCAATTGCTGGAAGATAACCCAGTCCCGGTTATCTGGACCACCAATGATGTGGCGAGTATTGATGCCGCCTGTCTGCGCCGCTTCAACTGGTTGCAGCAATTCGAGTTTCCCAATCCCGACACCCGCATCCGCCTGTTTACCAAGGCAGTGCGGGGCCTCGGGATCACCCGGCAGCAGATCGCGCACTGGGCTGAGCGTACCTGGTTGTCACAGGCCGATATCCAGAGAGTGGCCAGTCTGATATGTAGTCTCGGGCTCAAGCGCAAGGATGCCGCAGATGCCATTGAGCACTGGCTGGATCAGCGTGAGCGGGCCTTTAACATCGAGTCGGATGAGTGCCCTGGCAATCCGATTGGCAAAAGGGCAGGGGGAAAATCTCAGACAAAAGAGGCGGCTTGCGCTTACCGGATGGAGGGCGAATTTGACGCAGGACTGCTCAACCTGCGAGGGCGTGACGGCCAGCTCCAGCAGGATATCGATATCGCCGAGCTGATGGTATCACTCAAACAGGCAAGAGAGGGCAGGATCTTGTTGCACGGCTTGCCGGGCACCGGCAAAACGGCGCTGGTTCATCACCTGGGCAAGCAGCTTGGCTGCGAGGTGGTACAGAGGCTGGGATCGGAACTGCTACACAAATATGTGGGTGAATCCGAACAGGCGATGGCGCAGGCATTTGTCGAGGCCAGAGAGCGTAACGCCATCTTGTTTCTCGATGAGGTAGACAGCCTGTTGACGGACCGCCGCAGCCATCACCAGGGCTGGGAAACCAGTCAGGTCAACGAGCTGTTGCAGCAGATTGAGCACTTCGACGGCATGCTGGTGGTGGCAACTAACTTTCTCGATCGTCTCGATACGGCGGTTGCCCGGCGTTTTGACTACCAGCTTGAACTCTGTCCGCTGCTGCCGGCCCAACTCCATGGCGCCCTGGAAGGCTGTGTCGATAAAGCGACCCTGCGCGAGATCGGATCATCCCTGCCCGGTCTGGGGGGCGTGACCCTCGGCGATATCGCGGTTCTCAAGCGCCGCCAGCGCCTGCAAAGGCGCAAGCTTGGAGCTGCCGAGATTCTGGGGATCTTGAAGACGCTGATCGCAGGTCGTGAGCGCGGTAATGCCAGGCCGATAGGCTTTTTGCAGGGCAGCCCGATGGTTTGCCAAGGTTAAACCAATATTGACATGGGGCAAGTGGGCACGCTCTGCTTGCTGCCTCTCAGTTAGGGAAGGTGCGAATAAGCGGGGAAATTCTTCTCGGCTGACTCAGTCATTTCATTTCTTCATGTTTGAGCCGATTTTTTCTCCCGTAAATGCCTTGAATCAGCCTATTTAGACCGTTTCTTCGCCATTTAAGGCGCTATTCCCAGTTTTTAGTGAGATCTCTCCCACTGACGTATCATTTGGTCCGCCCGAAACAGGTTGGCCAGCGTGAATAACATCGCCAGTTGGTTAT
>NZ_JBFOCN010000097.1:0-41737 GCF_040907815.1 Aeromonas sp. s6 | reverse complement strand
GGTCACTTCATCAGACATTGATATCAAAAATTGTTTTTGATGCTCGATGCTGTGAGTGCCCACACAGATTGCTTGATTCAAATTGTTAAAGAGCGACGCAGATTTTGGCTGCTGCGGGAGTGGCATTCTACTCAACCGCCTTCTCGAGTCAAGCCTTATTTTACGAGGCTTTTCGAGGCTACCGACCGGCTTGTTTGCGTTGCCGCTTGCCCTGTCGATGGAGGCGCATTATAGGGAGCGAATTCGTTCTGGCAACCCCTCCTCTGCAATAAAATTGCAAAAATCGGCACTTTTTTAGTTATTCATATCCAAGCACAGCTTTTATACAAACTTATCCACAGAAACCGGTGTCGTCTTGCTAGAATGGCCGAAAACAAGGAGGCCAAGATGGACTTGCGACTGAGACCCTACAAGGGAAAATGCCCGCAACTGGGCAAACGGGTGTATGTAGACCCCTGCGCAACACTGGTGGGCGATATCGAACTGGCCGATGATGCCAGCATCTGGCCCATGGTGGCCGCCAGAGGGGACGTCAACCATATCCGCATCGGCGCCCGCAGCAATATTCAGGACGGCACTGTGCTGCACCTGACTCGCAAGAGCGCCAGCAACCCGACCGGCTATCCGTTGCTGATCGGTGAAGATGTCACTGTGGGTCACAAGGCGATGCTTCACGGCTGCACCATAGGCGACCGGGTGCTGGTCGGCATGGGTGCCATTCTGCTTGATGGCGTCGTGGTTGAAGATGATGTGATGATCGGCGCAGGTTCGCTGGTGCCACCGGGCAAGCGACTCGAGTCGGGCTTTCTATATATAGGGAATCCCGTCAAACAGGCTCGCCCGCTCAAGCCCGCCGAGATCGCCTTCCTCAAGACCTCGGCCGATAACTATGTACTGCTCAAGGACGAGTATCTGCAAGAAGCCTGATACCCCGCCACCACAAACAGGAAGCCCGGCATAATGCCGGGCTTCGCTTCTTATTATAGCTATATAGCCGTGCAGAACGGCTGACCAGAAATCAGTGGGCCTGATCCCAGTTGTCACCGGTACCCGCTTCCACCACCAGCGGCACATCCAGTTCGGCCGCACCCGACATCTTCTCCTTGATGAGGGCGATGTACTCTTCCAGCTTCTCTTCGCGGATCTCGAACACCAGTTCATCGTGTACCTGCATCAGCATGCGGATCGACTCATCTTCAATCCCGCGGATCCAACCATCCACGTTGATCATGGCGCGCTTGATGATATCGGCGGCCGTGCCCTGCATAGGCGCGTTGATGGCGGCCCGCTCGGCTGCCTTGCGCAGACCGGCGTTGCGGGACTTGATATCCGGCAGATAGAGGCGACGGCCGAACAGGGTCTCGACATACCCCTGAGCTTCCGCCTGCTGGCGGGTACGCTCCATGTACTCCAGCACACCCGGGTAGCGTTCGAAGTAGAGATCCATGTACTTCTGCGCTTCGGCGCGACCAATCCCCAGCTGCTTGGCCAGACCGAAGGCACTCATGCCATAGATGAGACCAAAGTTGATCGCCTTGGCACTGCGGCGCATGTCGCTGGTCACCGCATCAAGCGCGACCCCGAACACCTCGGCGGCGGTCGCCTTGTGGATGTCCTTGCCCTCGGCGAAGGCGGTCAGCAACCCCTTGTCACCGGAGAGGTGGGCCATGATGCGCAGCTCGATCTGGGAGTAGTCCGCCGCCACCAGCTTGTAACCGGCGCACGGAATGAAGGCCTGCCGAATGCGGCGCCCCTGTTCGTTGCGTACCGGAATGTTCTGCAGGTTGGGATCGGTGGACGAGAGCCGACCGGTCGCCGCCACCGCCTGATGATAGGAGGTGTGCACCCGCCCGGTCTGGGGCTTGATCATCAGCGGCAGCTTGTCGGTGTAGGTGGACTTGAGCTTGGCCAGCCCACGGTGCTCCATCAGCAGTTGCGGCAGCTCATAGGTCTCCGCCAGCTCGGCCAGCACCTCTTCCGCAGTGGATGGCGCTCCCTTGGGGGTCTTTTTGATGATCGGCAGCCCCAGCTTGGTGAAGAGGATTTCACCCAGCTGCTTGGGCGAGGAGAGATTGAACTCCTGCCCGGCCAGCTCGTGGGCCTGCTTCTCCAGCTCTGCCAGACGCACTTCGATCTCCTGGCTCTGCTGATGCAGCAGCTTGGGCTCGATGGTGGTACCGAGTCGCTCCATCCGCGCCAGAACCGGCAGCAGCGGCAATTCGATCTCGCTGAATACCTTGGCAAGTCCCGGCTCGGCAGAGAGCTTGCCCCACAGCGCCTGATGCAGACGTAGGGTGATGTCGGCATCTTCCGCCGCGTAAGGAGCAGCCTGCTCCAGTTCGATCTGGTTGAAGGTGAGCTGCTTGACCCCCTTGCCAGCAATGTCCTCGAACGAGATGGTCTCGACGTTCAGATATCTGCGAGCCAGGGAATCCATGTCGTGGCGGCTGGCGGTAGAGTTGAGCACATAGGACTCGAGCATGGTGTCGTAGGCGATACCCTGCAGCTCGATGCCGTGATTGAGCAGCACGTTGCGATCGTACTTGAGGTTCTGCCCTACCTTGAGACGGGTCGGATCTTCCAGCAGCGGTTTGAGCTTGCCGAGTACCACGGCCTCGGTCAGCTGCACCGGCGCCCCCAGATAGTCGTGGCCGAAGGGCACATAAGCCGCCTTGCCCGGTTCGATGGCAAAGGAGACGCCAACGACACGCGCCTCCATATAGTCGAGACTGGTGGTCTCGGTATCGAAGGCAAACAGCGGCGCCGCCTGCAACCGTGCCAGCCACTCATCGAATTCGGCCTCATCCAGGATGCAGCGATAATCGGTTTCGATGGCGGCTACCGGGGCGGCGTCTTCCTCATCACCTGCGGCTTCGCTCTCCTCGCCACCAGACTCCAGCTCTTTGATCAGATTGCGCAGCTCATACTCGCGATAGACCGCCAGCAGGGCCTCCTTGTCGATGGGGCCAAGCTGCAGCTCTTCCAGACTCTGCTCCAGGACCACGTCGGTTTTGATGGTGGCCAGCACATAGGAAAGGCGCACCTGCTCTTCCTGCTCGCGGAACTTGTCGGCAAACGCCTTGGAGCCGCGGAAGCCGAGCGCCGCCACCTTGTCGAGGTTGGCGGCAATCTCGTCGATGCTGCCTATCCCCTGCAACAGGGCCAGTGCGGTCTTCTCGCCGACACCGGTCATGCCGGGAATGTTGTCCACCTTGTCCCCCATCAGCGCCAGGTAATCGATGATGAGCTCGGGCGGTACGCCGAACTTCTCGATCACCCCTTCCCGATCGGTCTTCACATCCTTCATGGTGTCGATCAGGGTGACATGGTCGGAGACCAGCTGCGCCATGTCCTTGTCGCCGGTGCTGATGAGCACAGGCAGCTGTTTCTCGGTCGCCTGACGGGCCAGGGTGCCGATCACGTCGTCGGCCTCCACCCCTTCGACCATCAGGAAGGGGAAACCCATTGCCTTGATCATCTGGTGGATAGGAGCGACCTGGCTGCGCAGATCGTCCGGCATGCTGGCGCGTGTTGCTTTGTATTCGGGATAGATGTCGTCACGGAAGGTCTTGCCCTTGGCGTCGAACACCACGGCCACGTGGCAGTCGGGGTACTGCTTGCGAAGGCTGCGCATCATGTTGGCCATGACACGGACGGCGCCGCTAGGCAAGCCGGTCGAGGTGCGCAGATCGGCCTGCTGCGAGGCAAAGAAGGCGCGGTAAAGATATGAAGAGCCGTCGACCAGAATAAGAGGATTGCTAGAGGCCATGAAAATCGTCCTGCCAAGAATAAACAGCCGCTAGGATGCCACAGGGCCCGCACCACACCAAGGGGACTCCCACCATCACCCCGGCGCACCGGTGGGGCACATTGCTGTGGATAACTCTGTGCTCAAAAATGGCACCATTGCATCACGGCCGTGACAAAGCTGTGGATTAAAACAAAAAATATCTTTTAAAACATTACGTTGAGATCATGAAAACTCAACATGACACACTCATCATGATCTCGATCAATGTGGAAAAAAATTCAAGGGGGGTACTGAGGCAGGATCCAAAACGAAACAATCCTAGCACAGGGAGATGACTTGACCAGCGGAGGTCGAACGATAACCATACAAAAGTACAACAATCTACCCTGGCTCACATTTTCAACAACGAGGAGTCTGTCATGAAAAAAGTGGCCGTGATCTTGAGTGGTTGTGGCGTGTTTGACGGCGCCGAAATCCACGAGGCCGTCATCAGCCTGCTGGCGCTGGCCCGTCAGGGGGCATCCGTTCAATGCTTCGCCCCCAATGTCCCTCAGCTTCATGTCATCAATCACCTGACCGGCGAGGTCAGCGAGGGAGAGAGCCGCAACGTGCTGGTCGAGGCGGCCCGCATCTGCCGCGGCCAGATCAGGGATGTGGCTGAACTGGATGCAGCCGACTTCGACGCCCTGCTGGTGCCGGGCGGCTTCGGCGCCGCCAAGAACCTGTGTGACTTCGCCATCAAGGGCGCAGAGTGCCGCATCCAGCCGGATGTGCTGAAGGCCTGCCAGAGCTTTGCCAGAGCCGGCAAACCGGCCGCCTACATCTGCATCGCACCGGCCATGATCCCGCTCATCTATGGGGCAGGCACCCTGGCCACCATTGGCAACGACGAGGGCGCCGCCAACGCCATCGAAGCCATGGGTGGCAGTCATCTCGACTGCCCGGTGAGCGAGTTCGTGGTGGATCAGGAGCGCAAGGTCATCTCCACTCCTGCCTACATGCTGGCCAACAATATTGTGGAGGCGGCGGACGGCATCGAGAAGACCGTCAAACAGCTGCTGGCACTCTGATTGCCCGGCAGACCAAAACAAGCGGGCCGCTCAAGGAGCGGCCCGCTTTCATTCCGGTCAATCTAGACGGGATCAGATGGCATCGCCCATCTGGTCCATCTTGCCCAGCAGGGCACGCAGACGCTCTTGCCAGGCAACGTGCTCGTTGCGCAGTTGGTGGTTTTCGTCTTGCAGCTTGCTGTTCTGCTCTTTCAGCTCGTCCAGCTCCATCTTCAGCAAGGAGATGTTGTCGACGGCGGATTGTACTTTGGATTCGAGTTGCTCAAGGACTTCTAGTGACATATGCATACCTGTATGTTCAATTGCGATGCCCCACAGAGGGCGATTCAAGCGCGTGGAGCCAGCATACCCTGATGCGCTCGGCACAAACAAGCCAGCACGTTGCAAAATGCGCCCTGCGGCCCGGTATTGCTTAAATATGCGTCGGTTTTTCTCGCAGGCAGCAGGAACCTCGATCCCGGGCGTCCGCCGTGGCACAACCCGCCCTCCTGCCGATGCCGTCATCAGCCATGCAAGGCGATGAAGCCCCCCATCATCAGACAGGCCACGGCGTACATCAACAGGCCGTAGAGCAGGTTCCAGCGCAGCAGCAGCCCGGCGCTCAGGTTGTAGCGGGACGCCAGCGCCAGATTGGAGCCGGAGAGCGGGCTCGTCCCGGTCGCCAGCCCCCACCCCATGAGGAAGCACATGCCAAGCAGGCTGGGATCCGGTGCCAGCGGCCAGAGCAGCGGCGCCACCCCCGAGATGCTGATGAGAGGATGCACGCCCACTATGGCCACCAGGAAGATCAGCAGCAGGGTCAGACAGGCTTCCAGCCAGCCGAAGTGGTTGAACAGCGGCAGGCCGTGGCCACTGCCAAAGTCCAGTACTGACAGCGCGCTGTTGATGCCAGCCGCCAGCAGGCCGGCCCCCAGAAACAGCACAAGCTGGCCACCGATGGCCGGGAAGCGCTCAACCACCTGGCGCTTGAGAGCAGCCCCTCGCCCCGCTTGCGGCATGAACAGCAAGGCCAGCAAGGGCGCCACCAGGGCGATCACCGCCAGAATGCTGAGTCCGGGCCAGAAACGGTGGATCACCAGCACCAGCAGTGCCAGGGTCACCGGTAGCCCCAAGGTCTGGAGCCGCAGCGGATAACCTTCAAAGGTCTCCACGCCGAGTCGCTCTACCTGCCAGGCCGTCAGCCCCATGGCCAGCAAAGCCGCCAGTATGCCAAAAGGCAGTATGCTGCCCAGTTGCAGACCCGGTGCATAGGTGAGGGCAACTGCCATGGCGACGAAGAAGGGGGACCAAAATGCAGCCGCACAGAAGATCCGGCTCAGCACCATGACCTGACGCCGCTCCAGCGTCCCGTTGCGCTCCAGCCGATCGCCGATGATGAAGAGCACCGAAAGATTGATGACGGCCCCCAGCAGATTGAGGCTGGCCATGGTGCTCCACAGCCCCTTGCGACCGGACCAGGAGGCGGTGCCGGTCAAGAGGCCGGAGGTAGCCAGATTGAGGGTGCTCACTGCGGCAAACATGGTCAGCATGTTGATGTTCGGCAAGAGCCAGTCACCTGGGCTGAGGCTGGCCCCCCGCCACCAGGAAAAGAGCAGCAGCAGGAGCGCCGCGCCGTAGAGGGCCAGCGCCTGGCGCCGTGCGGCACCCACCAGCCAGGGCCAGGTGAGCAGGGAGGCGGCCCAGGCCGCGATGGCGGCGGGCCAGGGGGAGAAGTCCAGATAAAGGTGCAGCAGGTTGAGCAGCCACATCCCCAGGATCAGAAAGCCTGACCAGCGCTTGACCATACAACGGCCTCGGTCAGGGGATCAGAGGCACTGATCCATGTCCAGGGAAGGTTTGTCGCACTCGGGGCGGCCCACAATCCTGGCGGGCACGCCAGCGACCGTGGTGTGAGGCGGCACCGGGTTGATCACCACGCTGCCGGCACCGATCTTGGCGCCGACGCCCACCTCGATGTTGCCGAGGACCTTGGCCCCCGCCCCTATCATCACCCCTTCCCGGATTTTGGGGTGACGATCGCCACTCTCCTTGCCGGTCCCTCCCAGAGTCACACTCTGAAGGATGGAGACGTCGTTCTCGATGACGGCGGTTTCCCCGACCACGATACCGGTGGCATGGTCAAACATGATGCCCTTGCCGATGCGGGCGGCCGGGTGTACATCCACGCCGAACACCACGGAGATCTGGTTTTGCAGATAGAGCGCCAGGGCACGGCGTCCCTGACGCCACAGCCAGTTGGCCACCCGATACCCCTGAAGAGCATGGAATCCCTTGAGGTAGAGCAGCGGGGTGGAGAAGAGGTCGACCGCCGGGTCGCGATCCTGCACCGCGCAGATGTCGGCGGCCACTGCGGCCAGCAGCTCGGGCTCGCTGCGCAGGGCCAGCTCGATCACTTCCCGCAAGGCGATGGCAGGCATGGTGGTGCTGTCGAGCTTGTTGGCGAGCTGGAAGCTCAGCGCCGAGCGCAAATCCCGGTGATTGAGAATGGTGGAATGAAAGAAGCTGGCCAGCATGGGCTCCTGGGCCGCCATGCTCTGCGCTTCCTGCTGAATTTTTTGCCAGGTTCTGGCAACCAGATCATCCATGTTGCAGCCTACTGTTGTTCAGGGTGAGTGCTTTGTCGTTCTTTTGTCAGCGCCGAGATGGGGTCCATGTGAATGATCACATCCATCCGCTCGAAGGCCTGGCGGACGGCCAGTTCAGCCTCGTCGGCTATCTGATGGGCCCTGACCAGAGGCAGTTGATCATCGAGTTCCAGATGCAACTGCACGAAACGGGTCGGCCCGGATTGGCGGGTACGCAGGTCATGTACGCCATGCACCCCCTCTACGGCGCAGCAGAGGGCCATTATTCTCGCTTGTTCCTCCTCTGGCAACTGACGATCGAGCAGGGCCTGCACCGATTCGTAGCCGATATGGACAGCCCCCCACACCAGGAACAGACCGATCAGAATGGCAAACAGGCCGTCGGCCCAGTACCACCCCTGCCCCGCCAGCACCAGTGCCACCAGCACGCCGCCATTGAGCAGCAGGTCGGAACGGTAGTGCAGCATGTCGGCCTTGATGGCCACACTGTTGGTCTTGCGGATGACAAGGCTCTGGAAGCTCACCAGCAACAGGGTCAACACGATGGAGCCGACGCTGACCCAGATCCCCGCCTCCAGGCGCACCACGGGCACCTGATTCAGCATCGACGAGATGCCGTGCATCACCAGCAGCAGGGCGGACCCCGAGATGAAGGCCGACTGCACCAGACCCGCCAGGGACTCCGCCTTGCCGTGGCCGAAGCGATGCTCTTCGTCGGCAGGGGCCAGCGCATAACGGATGGCCAGCAGATTGATGAGAGAGGCGCTGATGTCCATGAAGGAATCGGTCAGGGATGCCAGCAGGCTGGATGAATCCGTCATCAGCCAGGCGATCAGTTTGCCCAGGATGAGCAGGGTGGCGGTGGTCACAGCGGCCATGCTGGCCAGGGTGACCCAGCGGGAATAGTGTTGGTGGCTCAAAACCGGCTTTCCTCCGACGCGTAAAAACTTATTATACCCTGACCCGGACGTCAGTTTGGCGTGCAAAATCAACAGAGTGACTCCCAGATGAACAAAATACTCCTGGTCGACGACGATCTCGAACTGACCCAGCTGCTCACCGAAATCCTGACCCTGGAGGGGTTTGAGGTCACCGTCGCCGAGGATGGGGAAGAGGGATTGCTGCGACTGGCAGAACAGGCTTTCGACCTGGTGCTGCTGGACGTCATGATGCCCAGACTCAACGGTTTCGCGATGCTGACCCGGCTGCGCAAGACCCACGACACCCCGGTGTTGATGCTGACCGCCCGTGGCGACAGCCAGGATCGGGTCAACGGGCTGGAGGCCGGTGCCGACGACTATCTCGCCAAGCCGTTCGACGACAGGGAGCTGCTGGCCCGGGTGCGCGCCATCCTGCGTCGAACCCAGAGCCAGGCTCCCCAGCGCGGAGCCCCGGACGAGCTGAGATTCATGGATCTGGTGCTGCAGCCCGGCCTGCAACAGGCTCGCTGCGACGATCAGTTGCTGGAGCTCACCGCCACCGAGTTCGGCCTGCTGGAGTGCCTGCTGCGCAATCCGGGCCAGATCGTCAGCAAAGGCCTGCTCTCCGAGCAGGTGCTGGGCAAGAAGCTCGAACCCTTCGATCGGGCCATCGACATGCACCTGAGCAACCTGCGCAAGAAGCTGCCGGAGCGGGCTGACGGCCAGCCCCGCTTCAAGACGGTGCGGGGACGAGGCTACCTGTGGCTGGAGCAGGCATGAAATCGGCCCGCACCTTCAACGGCCTTTCCACCCAGATCTTCCTCTGGTTCTGGTTCATCCTGCTACTGGTCGTGGCCGCGGTGGTGATCCTCCCCACCCTGGACCCCCGCAACATCATCCCGCTGCCGGCCCACGAGATCACCCGTCTCAACAACAACCTGGCGGCGCTGCAACGGGGCGCGGATCCCGAGCAGGATTTCGATCTGGCCAAGGCCATCGATGCCGCGGGCCTCTTGCCGGTGGACAACATCTATCTACGCGATGCCAAGGGGCAGATGCAGTCCAGCACCCGGCTGAGCAAGTTCGTGATCCGTTTCATGCTCGACTCGGACAACCCGGCCAAGCCCATGCTGGGCAGCGAACACCAGCGCGCCATCGCCGGCCCCTTCCAGATGGTCCATCACGGCCAGACCTATCACGTCTATTTCGGTCTGAACGTCGAAAACTCCTACCTGTTCCTCTTCATCCAGATCCTGGATCACCCCATCCAGATCCTGGGCATCGCCATGCTGGTCAGCACCCCGCTCTGTCTGTTGCTCGCCTGGCGCCTGACCCGCCCCATACTGCAGTTGCAGCAGTCGGTCTCCCAACTCGCCCAGGGCAACCTGGAAATACAGATCCCCAACCTGGGGCGGCGCGACGAGATAGGCCAGCTGGCCGAACATGTCAGTCGCATGGTCGATACCCTCAAGGACATGATCCAGAAGCAGAAGCAGCTGCTCTCCGACATATCCCACGAGCTGCGCAGCCCCCTGACCCGCATCCAGCTCGCACAGGCGCTGATCCGCCGCAAGCAGGGGGACAGCGCCGAGCTGGCGCGCATCGAAGGGGAGATAGCCCGGCTCGACAAGCTGATAGGGGATCTGCTGGATCTGTCGCGGGTGCAGCAACATGTGGAAGCGCCGGTGACACTGCCCCTGGCGGAGCTGCTGGAGCCCATCCTGGACGATGCCATGTTCGAGGCAAACCAGAACGGCAAACAGCTCAGGCTCCCTTCCCTGCCCGCCGAATCCCTCACCATGTGGCCGGAGCTGCTGGCGCGCGCCCTGGAAAATCCCCTGCGCAACGCCCTCAAGTATGCCCGCGAGTTCATCAAGGTGGACTGGTACCGGGAGGGACGGGAATGGGTGATGACCATACGGGATGACGGCCCTGGCGTGCCGGTGGAGCAGCAGCCCCGGTTGTTCCTGCCCTTCTTTCGGGTGGACGATGCCCGCAACGCCAAGACCGGGGGCACTGGTCTCGGCCTTGCCATCGCCGCCGAGGCGATCCAGCGTCATGGGGGGACCATCCGGGCCAGCAGCAATCAGCCGACCGGACTGGTCATCACCATCCGTCTGCCCATGCCCTGACCTCCCCCTTTTCATCGGCACGGGTGCTGGGTATGCTGGCGCCCGTTTCGCACCAGCCCAGGATCCTTCCATGCTCGATATCGTGCTCTACCAACCGGAAATCCCCCCCAACACCGGCAACATCATTCGCCTCTGCGCCAATACCGGCTACCGGTTGCACCTGATAGAGCCCCTGGGGTTCGAGTGGGATGACAAGCGGGTCAAGCGGGCCGGGCTCGACTATCACGAGTTTGCCGACGTCAAGCGCTGGCCTGACTATGAGGCGTTTCTGGCGGCCGTCGCCCCCCAACGGGTCTTTGCCTGCACCACCAAGGGACGCACCGCCCACTCGGCGGCCCGGTTTGCCCCCGGTGACGCCCTGCTGTTCGGGCCCGAGAGCCGAGGCCTGCCTATGGAGATCATCGAGGGCCTGCCATTCGAGCAGCGGCTGCGCATTCCCATGCTGCCCCAGAGCCGCAGCATGAATCTGGCCAACGCCGTCGCGGTGTTCGTCTACGAGAGCTGGCGACAGTTCGACTATTCAGGCTCGCTCTGACCGCTGACGATATTGGCAAGGCGGCCAGGATTCAGACTGACTGCGCCGTCCCCTGCCCCGCCAGCAGCCGTCCATCACGCTCCAGTCGCCAGCAGAGCCAGCCCAGCGTCAGGCCACGACCGGCCATCAGGGCACTCATGGCGGCCCACAGGGCCGCCACACCCCATCCCTGGCAGAGCCACCAGATGGGAAAGAAGCCGGCAAACACCGCCACCAGCATGCTGTTGCGCATCTCCCGGGCCCGGGTGGCGCCGATAAAAACCCCGTCCAGCAGGAAGCACCAGACAGCCAGCAGCGGCATGGCCACCAGCCAGGGGAGCTGACGTTGCGCCTCGGCGATCACCGCCGGTATGTCGGTAATGTGGCGGATGAGCCAGTGGCCCCCCAGGGCAAACGAGAGGGTGAATGCCAGGGCGATCAGCAGCGCCCAGCCCAGATTGAGGACGATGGCCTCCCGCAGCAGCGGCCTATCACGCCGCCCGATGGCGCGCCCTACCATGGCTTCCACCGCATAGGCAAATCCATCCAGCCCGTAGGAAATCAGCATCAGGAAATTGAGCAGCACCGCATTGGCGGCCACCGCCACATCCCCCAGCCTGGCCCCCTGCAGAGTCATGAACACGAAGCAGAGTTGCAGACAGAGGGAGCGGATGAAAATATCCCGGTTCAGGGCGAGCAGCCGCAGCAGGGCCGGCCACTGGCGCCAGCGCTGCCAGGCGTTGTGCCACACCCCGGGGTCAAGTCGGCGCAGATGCCGGCTCACCAGCCAGAACCCCACCCCGAGCGCGCTGTAATCCGCCAGCAGGGACGCTGCGGCCACCCCTTTCACCTGCCAGCCCAATCCCAGCACGAACCAGGCATCCAGCACCATGTTGACGAGATTACCCAGGATCAGCAGCAGCATGGGACTGCGTGCATCCTGCATGCCCAGCAACCACCCCATGATGACCAGATTGCACAAGGCCGCCGGGGCGCTCCAGATCCGCACCGATACATACTGACCGGCATAGGTCTGTACCTCGGAAGAGGCGCCACCGAGGGCGATGATGGCAGGCAGGAACGGCAACAACAGGAGCAACAGCACCATGCCCAGTCCGATCGCCAAGCCCAGGGCCCGCGCCAGGGTGTCGAGCTGCCCTTCGGCATGGGCTGCCCCCTGAGCCTGGGCAGTCAGCCCTGTGGTGGACATGCGCAGGAAGCCAAGCAGCCAGAACAGCAGATTGATGAAGGTCGCACCGACCGACACGCCCCCCAGAAACCAGGCCTGGCCAAGATGACCGATCACCCAGGTGTCCACCAGCCCCAGCAAGGGCGTGGTGACGTTGGAGAACACCATGGGCAGGGCCAGGGCGAAGACGGCTCTGTGGCGGCGAGGATCCTTCAGCCAGGCGGGAATCAGCATGGTACGCGCCGGGATCACTCGCCAGCCAGCCGCACGATGCGCGCGAAGTCGGCCACCATGGCCTGCATGTCCACGTGGGGCACCTCACCCGGTGCCACTTTGGGTCGGAAGGTGGCCACCAGCTTCCCCTCGGGGTTGATCAGCACGATGGAGGCGGAGTGGTCGATCAGGTAGTCCTTGCGATCCCCTTCCACGATGGAATAGACCAGCCCCAGATTGCGGACCAGAGGAAAGAGGGCACTGTGAGGTGCTGTCGCCGCCTTGAACTCGGGCTCGAAGAAGGCGGTATAGCTTTTCAGGCGGGCGCTGTCATCCCGCTGGGGATCCGCCGAGATGAATACCACCTGGCTAGTGGGGGCTATCTTCTTCAACGCCGGATAGACGCTGCGCAGATCCGCCAGCGTGGTCGGACAGACATCCGGGCAGTAGGTGTAGCCGATGAACAGAAAGCTCCAGTGTCCCGTCAGGTTGGCAGGGGTAAAGGGCTGTGCATCCGCATCCGTGAGGGTAAACGGGTTGATGTCTCGCCCCGCCGGGTAGTAATCGGCCTGTTCCGGCACCGCGGGCTGACTCCAGTAATAAGCCGCCGCAATGGCGCCGATGAACAGCAACAGCAGCAGGTAAAAGCGTGGTTTAACCATATAAAACAAAGCCTTGCTTATGTTAGAAGCCCTAGGGGCAAAACCGGTAGGGGTCATTGTAACCCGCCCGCCCCCGCCGCTGGCTAGTCTTGCATCCCGGCGGGAAAGCGTCTGAGCCATGGATCAGCCGCATCGGCGCCAAAACAAGAGCCCCGCTCTGGCGGGGCTCTTGTCTGTACAGGAAGAGGGATCAGGGCCGCAGCCTGTGCTGCGGCTGGGCACGTCTCAGGGGGACGCGCAGCGGGATGACGGGGGCAGTCCAGGGCTCATCCGGCAATCCGATGTCGTGATGACGGCGAAACAGACGAACCAGGCGGACAATCTTGTCTTTGGGGCACCCAAGCCAGATGGTCCAACCATCTCCCTTGTGATAGACCCAGAGCGCATAGAACCATGTCATCCGACTGCCCTTGATGAATCGGGTGATGGAAGATGCGGGCGCTGCGGCCGGCACCGGATCCCACGGCGAGCTTGAAGCCATACCTGTCCTCCTTGCTCAACAGGTCACGCTGACGGGTCTCTTTGTCCCCAACGACGAACCAACCACGGCAGCGTACTGACTGTACGAGTCCCCAGTCTGAGGCGACTCTCCCTTCTGCGCACCGACCCGGCGATCATGCATCCCTGCCATGGCGTACTGCCCGGTGCGACTCCCCCTTCCCTGATCACCGACCATGACAGGGGCCTTATCAAAGGATATATCCGAAATGCATGTCGTGCGGCGAGACTATGTGCACAGGAAGGAGAAGCGAAAAGGTGGGGAGGGAGATGCCATCGGCAGATGAAAATGAAGAGGCCTCCCGCAGGAGGCCTCTTCATCGCATCGGATGCTTACATCCAGTCGGCGTTGCGGATCACGCCGACCGCCAGGCCCTCTATGGTGAGGTGCTGACTGGCGAGATCCACCTCGATGGGGGAGAGCTCTTCGTTTTCCGGCAGCAGCCACACCTGGCTGCCCTTGCGCTGGAAGCGCTTGACGGTGACGTCCTCGTCCAGACGTGCTACCACGACCTGGCCGTTACGTACCTCCTGGGTCTTGTGTACCGCCAGCAGGTCCCCGTCCATGATGCCGATGTTCTTCATGCTCATGCCCTGCACCCGCAGCAGGAAGTCTGCCCGCGGGTGGAACAGCGCGGGATCCACCTGGTAATGGCTCTCGATGTGTTCCTGAGCCAGGATGGGTTCCCCGGCCGCCACCTTGCCGATCAGTGGCAGGCCGTTTTCTTCAGGCTGCACGTCCTCTTCTTCGAGCAGCAGACGAATGCCGCGGGACGTACCCGGCATGATCTCGATGACCCCTTTTTTGGCCAGGGCCTTCAGATGTTCTTCGGCCGCGTTGGCCGACTTGAAGCCAAGCTTCTGGGCAATCTCGGCGCGAGTCGGCGGCATGCCGGTCTCGTTCATGTTCGCCTTGATGAGCTCGAGTACTTCAGCCTGGCGAGGGGTAAGGGGTTTCATAGCATGGGCACCTGTCTTTTTATACAGCACACTGGCAGTATATACAGTGCTGGGGCCAAGGCAAGGCGCAACTGGCATTTGTCGCGACCCGACGCACATTTGTCCCTCCCCCCGCCCTGAAGTGCCGACTCATCGTACCTCTCGGCGACAAGCAGTCGGTGATTTGCTATGCTCACGCCGCATTTTTTTGGAGAGCAGACGCACATGTCCCTTGGACAGAAGATATCCAGAGCCATCCTGCAATGGCCGGTCAGCGGCTTGGTCAATCACAAGAGCCTGCCGGAAAATCCCATCACCGAGCTCAAGCTGGATCCGGCCAGACCCATCGTCTACGCCCTGAAGACCAGCTCGATCACCGACCTGATGACCCTGCAACAGTGCTGCGAGGATCTCGGCCTGCCCGGCCCCTTCACGCCGCTGGAGCTGAACGGTCAACTGCTGCCACGCTACGTCTGTCTGGATCGTCCGCCTCCCCTGTTCGGCACGCGCAACAATCCACTTCCCTTCCTGCAGGAGTTCCACCAGTTGCTGGACCTGCACAAGCAGGATCCGGCGCTGGACATCCAGGTAGTACCCGTCACCCTGTTCTGGGGCCGCGCCCCGGGCCGGGAAGGCGAGGAGGCCTCCGGCTGGAACATCATCAGCAGCCTGGCGCCAAACCGCCTGAAGAAGGCGCTGATCGTGATCCTGAAAGGGCGCGAGAACCTGGTGCGCTTCTCCCCGCCCCTCTCCCTGCGCTACATGGCGGACAAGCACGGCACCGACGAGGCCATCGCCCACAAGCTGGCGCGGGTGGCCCGCACCCACTTCAGCCGCCAACAGCTGGCCGCCACCGGACCCAAGTTGCCGAACCGCAACCTGCTGTTCAAGCAACTGCTGGATTCGAGCGTGATCCAGCAGGCCATCGAGGAGGAGGCCAGACGGGAAGGGATCAGCCTGGAGAAGGCGCAAAAGCGTGCCCACGGCTACATGGACGAGATCGCCTCCAATTTCTCCTATCGGTTGATCCGCCTCGGCGAGAGCTTCCTCGGCTGGCTGTGGAACAAGCTCTATCGCGGCCTCTCGGTCAACGGAGCAGAGCAGGTGCGTCAGCTGGCCCAGGAAGGGCACGAGATCGTCTACGTCCCCTGCCATCGCAGCCACATGGACTACCTGCTGCTCTCCTACGTCATCTACCACCAGGGCATGGTACCGCCCCACATCGCGGCGGGCATCAACCTCAACTTCTGGCCGGCGGGCCCCATCTTCCGCCACGGCGGCGCCTTCTTCATCCGCCGCACCTTCAAGGGCAATCCGCTCTACAGCACGGTATTTCGGGAGTACCTCAACCTGCTGTTCGCCAAGGGCTACTCGGTGGAGTTCTTCACCGAGGGCGGGCGTTCGCGTACCGGTCGCCTGCTGCCCCCCAAGACCGGCATGCTGGCCATGACCCTGCAGGCCATGATGCGCGGGCTGGACAGACCGGTAACTCTGGTGCCCGTCTACCTCGGCTACGAGCACGTGATGGAGGTGAACACCTACCACAACGAGCTCAAGGGCAGCCGCAAGGAGAAGGAGAGCTTCCTGCAGGTGCTCGGCATCCTGCGCAAGCTGCGCAACTACGGCCGCGGCTTCGTCAACTTCGGCGAGCCGCTGACCCTCAACAGCTACCTCGGCGAACATGTGCCCACCTGGAAGGAGAGCATCGGCCGGGAGGAGCGTCCCGAGTGGATGGCCTCCACCGTCAACCAGCTGGCCGAGCTGCTGATGACCCGCATCAACGATGCCGCCGCCGTCAACGGCTTGACCCTGAGTGCCCTGGCCCTGCTGGCCGCCGAGCGCCACGCCCTGACCCGGGACGAACTCCAGGCCCAGCTCAACACCTATCTGGACCTGCTCAAGCAGGTTCCCTACAGCCCGCACAGCACCATGCCGGACGAGGACGCCAGGACCCTGCTGGAGCAGGCGATGGAGCTCAACAAGTTCGAGGTGAGCGAGGACAAGCTGGGCCAGATCATCAGCCTGGAGCGCTATCAGGCGATCCTGCTCACCTACTACCGCAACAACATACTGCACCTGTTCGCCATGCCCTCCCTGGTGGCGGCCCTGATCGAGCGGTGCGAGGGGATCTCCCGCAGCGAGATCGTCGCCCGCTGTGTCGACATCTACCCCCTGCTCAAGACCGAACTCTTCCTGCGCTATGAAGAGGAGGAGCTGCCGGAACTGATCGATGCCCTGCTGGCCGAGCTGTTACGCCAGCAACTGGTCGAGGCACGCGACGGCGGCTACTGGGTCAACCCCGGCAACCAGATGCGCCTGCTGCTCTTGGCCGAAAGCATTCAGGAGACCCTGCAACGCTACGCCATCGTGCTGACCCGCATGCTGGCCCAACCCCACATCGAGGCGGAGCAACTGGAAGCGGACGGCCTGATGATGGCGGAGCGCCTCGGCACCCTGCACGGCATCAACGCCCCCGAGTTCTTCGACCAGAAGCTGTTCAGCACCCTGATCCACACCCTGCGCAGCGAAGGCTATCTGGATCCGGGCTGCAAACCGGATCTCGGCCGCTTCCAGGCATTGGCCGACAACATAGTGCCGCTGCTTAGCAACAAGATCCGCCGCACCATCCAGGCGGGCAACCGGCTCTGAGGCGTCGACACCCAACAAAAAGGCCGCATCATGCGGCCTTTTTTCATCAAGGAAGGGGGCGGGTTAGAGGTAGTGAACCATCACCCCGAGCAGCACCAGCGCCCCCACATAGTTGTTGTTGAGAAACGCCTGGAAACAGGCCTCACGCTGCCGCTCCCGGATCAGTCGCTGCTGGTAGACGAACAGCGCCGCCGCCCCCAGCAGTCCCCAGTAATAACCGGATCCCAACCCCATCAGCTGCCCGACCCCCAGCAGGATCAGCAGGGTCGCCAGTTGCAGCGCGCCGATGATCCGCTTGTCGTGGCGACCGAACAGGATGGCGCTCGATTTCAGGCCGAGCTTGAGGTCGTCATCCCTGTCCACCATGGCGTACTCGGTGTCATAGGCAATGGTCCACAGCAGGTTGGCAAGAAACAACAGCCAGGCTTCCGGCGGCAGGGTATTGGCCTGGGCCGCATAGGCCATGGGAATGGACCAGGAGAAGGCCATGCCGAGCACCAGCTGGGGGATGGGGATGAAGCGCTTCATGAAGGGGTAGCAGACCGCCAGCAGCAGACCGGCAAAGGACAGGCTGATGGTGAGCGGGTTCAACGTCAGCACCAGGGCGAACGAGAGAAGCGCCAGCACAGCGAACAGCACCAGCACTTCCCGCTCGGCGACCCGCCCCATGGGCAGCGGTCGCCCGGCGGTGCGTTTCACATGACCATCGAAGTTGCGATCCGCATAGTCATTGATGACACAGCCGGCGGAGCGCATCAGAAAAACGCCCACCACGAACACGGTCAGGATCCAGGGGTCAGGCAGGCCACCAGCCGCCAGACAGAGCGCCCACAGGGTCGGCCACAGCAGCAGCAGGGTACCGATGGGCTTGTCGATGCGGGCCAACTGCGCATAGGCCAGTCCCCGCTCCTTGGTTAACAGCTTCACTCCAGCTCCTTATCCGATGGCAACGAATGAGACGATAGCGAGGGCAGGAAAAGTTCATGGACCAGCAGTGGCCATTGCCCCAGAAACAGGCGGGAACGACGCCCCCAGACGGTGGCGGCCGGACACCAGGGATTGCTCGCTATCTCGAAACAGGCCAGTTGCAGGTGATCCCGCCGCGCCGGTGCCTCACCGAAAATGCGCTCTCCCAGCGGCTGCTCTCCCAGATCCTGCAAACCGCCCCCCTGCAAGGCCGCTTCGGCAAACAAGGTCCAGCCCAGCACGGCCGGCCCATGATCGCCGTGCAGGATCACCTCGCGGCACATGCCCACGGGGGCCGACACCGCCACCAGCGCCTGCTCGTCCACCGTCAGCGACACGGCGCGATTGCCGAGCAGTTGCACCGAGAGGTGATGATTGTAACGACGCAGGCGCCGGGTCATGGAATCGGTCTCCAGCAACCAGGGACGCAGCGCCTCGGGCAGTTCGCACTCTGCAGGCGCCTGCCACGGGACGAGCTGGACGAGGGGAACAGTCAACTCGGACTTCACAGCTTCACCATCCGGAGATTTCCGTTGTCAGGTTAAAAACCGGTTTATTATCCGTAAATCAATGGCGAATTGTAAGAACATCCGTGCTTGACGGCCCCGATGGCAGCATCAAAAATGGGGCATCCGTCGCTGCCGAGCCATCCAGATGAAGATCTTCAGAATTCTGCTGCTGTCCCTGGGGTGTACCCTCTTGAATACACAGGCCTTCGCCAATGAGGAAGAGGCCACCGATCCCGCCTCCTCCGCCGTCCAGCCGGGATTCGCCTATCACGCTCTGGATCCGGACATCATCACCAACTACCTTGGCGACGGCAAAACCCTCGGCTATGTACGGGTGACGGTAGAGCTGATGGCCACGGACGCTGCCGACCTCAAGTTGCTGGAGCAGCACGACCCCCTGATCCGCGACGCCATCATCCGGCTGATTGGCAGCAAGACGGGCGCACAGATCAAGTCCTTGGTGAACCGGGAAGAGCTGCGCAAGGAGTGTGAGGCCAAGGTCAACGAACTGCTGGTCAAGGAGACGGGCAAGAAGGCGGTCCGCGAGCTCATCTTCACCAAATACCTGTACCAGTAACCACACCGGGAGGGGTCCTGCCCCTCTCACCCGTTGCATTCACTGTCGAGGACGTCATGGGTCACAAGACGCTGTGTGAGTGGCGCCGTCACGAGATCCCCGCCGATCTCAAGACGCTGCGCAAGATTGTGCGCAAACCCAAATTCGTGTGTGGCAAGTGTGCCCGCAGCGCCAATGACAAGGATTACCTGTGCCAGCCGCTGCGGCTGAAGCATAAAGAAGGGTAGGTACCTCTTCTCACGAAGAGGTTCACGCAATATTTCAGAAGAGAGAGGAAGGCTGATTTATTGATCAGTCCAGCCATGGCGACCCTGTTCAAACAGGCGACGGGCCTGCACGTCGTTGGGACAGACGCCGCGATACTCCTCTCCCGACCGTCCTGCCAGATAGAGATGCTCGGGTCGGCAATACCAGGCCAGCCCCTTCTGGCGACCCAGCTCCCAAAGGGCAACGTCCACTTTTTCCCCGCACTGGGTCTGGTGAAAAGCCACCCGATCGCCAGCAAAACCGAGCTTGCCGTCCGCCTCTCCCACGTCGCTCCACACCTTCTCGCAAGGGTCGTCGGAGTTGGAAACACAGCCCCCGAGCAGGGCGGCACAAAACATGATGACGAGTGAGCGCATATTCATCCTTGGCGTCGTTGGAATCGTTGTTGAGCCGCTGCCTGCCTCGTACAGCGTCATTTGAGCAGTTCATTCTAACCAGCCCGCCCCGTTCTCACCAAGGGCTGCCCCCCTCGCCACACAAAAAATCGGGCGGGCACCAGGCCCGCCCTCAGGCGTTACAGGGAGTCACTGATCGTCGAGAGGGTCATAGTCCTGCCAGCTCTCGTCATCCAGCTCCTCCAGCTCGTCTTCCCAGGATTCCGGCTCCCAGTCATCATCGAGATCGAAATCAGGCGTCTGCGTACCCATGCTCATTCTCCTTGGATAGTGCACCGGCCTACAAAGTCTATCCAGAATAATGGGGCTCGCCAGTGGTTCCGATCAGAGCTTCACCAGGGTGCAGCCAGCCACCTGGAGTCATGGCTCCGGTGACATCCACGCTCTGCTCCAACCCGGTGACAGACCGGGCGAACACGTCGGCTGGCAGTTCCCGCGCAGGGCGACGGGGCACCGACCTGGTCTTCGGTCACAACGCCTTGAACATGCTTGCCTCGCCCTGTCGTGGCATCGCTCCTCAGGTGCTCTGACGCTTTTGCAATTGAAAATCCAGGGCGAGGCTCATGCCGGCCACCTCCTCTCCCGCCAGTTGGCGCAGGATCAGCTCCGCCGCCTCCCTGCCCATCTGGTGATAGGGGATCCTGACCGAAGTCAGCGCAGGATGACAGGCGCGCGCCACATCCAGATCGTCGAAACCGGCGATGGCGAGCTTGCCCGGCACGCTCAGATGGCGGCGCTGGCATTCGAACAGCACCCCGGCCGCCAGCTCGTCGTTGACGCAGATCAGCGCATCCAGTTCGGGCCAGCGCAGCAGAAACTCCCCCAGCATGGCCGCCCCCGTGCTAAAACTCGGCAGCTCAGAGGTGTTGATGATGGCGTCCGGGGAGAGGTAGTTGTCCAGCAGCGCCTTCTGCCAGCCCTGCATGCGCTGCTGCAGCATCCACTGCTCCTGGCGGGCACAGAGAAAGCCGATGTTGCGGTAGCCGCGCTCGATGAGGTGGCGGGTCAGCTGGTAGCCGGCATCGAAGTTGGAGACCCCGACGTTCATGTCGATGGGATGGCGCGCCATGGCTCCCACCTCCACCACCGGCAAGCGGGCCGCCTGCAGGCGCTGCCGGATGACCTCCCCGGGATCCCCCCCAAACAACACCACGGCGGCCGGATTGTGCTGCAGGAAATTGCTTAGCAGGCTGGCCTCCTGCTGCTTCAGGTGCTGGGCATCCCCCAGCATGATCTGATAGCCCTCGGCGAGCAGGGTCTGCTGCAGCCCGGCAATCATGTCACCGCAGGCGCGTTCCGCCAGGCTGGGGACGATGACCACTATGGTCTGGGAGGTAGCGGATGCCAGCGCCCCCGCCGCCCGGTTCGGGATATAGCCGAGTTCATCCACCGCCGCCTCGATGCGCTCGCGCATCTTGTCGGACACCAGCTCGGGGGTGCGCAGGGCGCGCGACACCGTCATGGCTCCTACGCCAGCCAACTGGGCCACGTCGTTGAGGGTCACCCGACCCGTGCTGCGGCGTTTTTTCGCTTCTGACATCCTTTCCCTTCCTCGGCATGCGGGCATTCACTTTAAGGCAAAAGCGGGGCACTGACTATTTGCTCAAACCGGATTTTACCTTCTTTGAGGCCGATAAGGGGCAGGATGAATCCCTTCTGTGAGAGAAATGATAGCGCTATCACAGATCAATGTTAGCGCTATCTGGTAGCGCTAACTTTCGCGATCAAGCTCACAGTTATCAAGGGACAAGATCGCTAGATTGGCGTCATTCTATCCAGCCCGGACACTACCATGCTGACCCAATTGCTGACCGAGGAGGTCATTTCCATCGAAGCGGGCGCCCGCGACTGGCGCCACGCCATCGAGCTGGCCACCGCCCCCCTGCTGGCCAACGGCACCATAGAGCCTTCCTATGTGGCGGCGCTCTATCGCTCCCACGAGGAGCTCGGCCCCTACTACGTGCTGGGACCGGGGCTGGCCATGCCCCACGCCCGCCCGGAAGACGGCGTCAACCGGCTGGGACTGGCGCTGACCGTGCTGAAGGAGGGGGTCAACTTCGGCTCCGAGGGCAACGACCCGGTCCGGCTGCTGGTCACCCTGGCCGCCAGCGACAGCAACTCCCACGTGGAGACCATCGCCCAGCTGGCCGAGCTGTTCATGAATGAAGAAGACGTGGCGGCCATCATGGCGGCCACCAGCAAAGACGACATCTTGCGCATCCTGGCGCGTTATTGAGTGGCGCCCTGCGCCCGACAGAGGAAGAGAGCATGAAAATTCTGGTTGTATGCGGACACGGCCTGGGCACCAGCCTGATGATGGAGATGAGCATCAAGAGCATTCTCAAGGAGCTGGCCGTGACGGCCGAGGTGGATCACCGGGATCTCGCCTCTGCCGGCAGCGAGAGCGCCGAGATCTTTGTCGCCACCCGCGACATCGCCGAACAGCTGGTCAGCATGGGGGTCGACGGCCGGCTGGTCTCGCTGGACAACATGGTCGACAAGGCCGCCATGAAAGAAAAACTCGCCATCGCCCTGCGCGAGCTGGGCGCACTCTAACCCCTTTGCGACTGTCTGGGCGGCTGGTGAGCCGCCGCTTCCATCTGCTTGGAGCTGACCATGGAATTTTTCAATTTTCTGATGTTTGACGTGCTGTCGGAGCCGGCCGTGCTGGTTGGCCTCATCGCCCTCATCGGCCTGATCGCCCAGAAGAAACCGGTGACCGAGTGCATCAAGGGCACGGTCAAGACCATCATGGGCTTCGTCATCCTAGGGGCCGGCGCCACCCTGGTGGTGAACTCGCTGGGCGACTTCGCCACCATCTTCCAGCACGCCTTCGGCATCAAGGGGGTGGTGCCCAACAACGAGGCCATCGTCTCCATCGCCCAGCAGTCGTTCGGCAAAGAGATGGCGATGATCATGTTCTTCGCCATGCTGGTGAACATCCTGATCGCCCGGCTCACCCCGTGGAAATTCATCTTCCTGACCGGTCACCACACCCTGTTCATGTCGATGATGGTGGCAGCCATCCTCTCCGCCGGCGGCATGAGCGGCATCCCGCTCATCGCAGTGGGCAGCCTGGTGGTCGGCGTGACCATGGTGCTGTTCCCGGCTCTTGCCCACCCCTACATGAAGCAGATCACCGGCTCCGATGACGTGGCGCTCGGCCACTTCTCCACCTGCTCCTATGTGCTGGCCGGCTGGATCGGTGCCAAGTTCGGCAACAAGGCCCACAGCAGCGAAGAGGTGCAGGTGCCCAAGAGCCTGCTGTTCCTGCGCGATACCCCGGTGGCCATCTCCTTCACCATGGGCATCATCTTCCTTATCACCTCTCTGTTTGCCGGTGCGGATTACGTATCGGAAATCGCCAAGGGCAAGCACTGGTTCATGTTCTCCCTGATGCAGTCCATCACCTTCGCCGCCGGGGTCTACGTGATCCTGCAGGGGGTACGGATGGTCATCGCTGAAATCGTGCCGGCCTTCAAGGGGATCTCCGACAAGCTGGTGCCCAACGCTAAGCCGGCGCTGGACTGCCCCATCGTCTTCCCCTACGCCCCCAATGCGGTGCTGATCGGCTTCCTGTCGAGCTTTGCCGCCGGTCTGGTGGGCATGGTGCTGCTCTATCTACTGGGGCTCACCGTCATCATTCCGGGGGTGGTACCGCACTTCTTCGTCGGCGCGGCGGCCGGGGTGTTCGGCAATGCCACCGGCGGTCGTCGCGGCGCCCTGCTGGGAGCCTTCGCCAACGGCCTGCTGATCACCTTCCTGCCGGTGTTCCTGCTGCCGGTACTGGGGGATCTCGGCTTTGCCAACACCACCTTCAGCGATGCCGACTTCGGCGTGGTGGGGATCCTGCTCGGCCTCATCGTACGCTGATCACTCTTGCCCATCGGGGGCATGGCCGACGGTGCCATGCCCCCGCTCATCCTCCCGTACTGCCAGCCGGGCCCCACCAGCCCGAACAACGTCGAAAATATGTGCAAACACAGTGCGTTGGATCGGATTTTCACCCCATAGCGGCAGCATCTGACAGGGGAGTACGATATGCTGATGCGCTGACGTTCAACCCGACCTCGCTCGAGGCCCTTTCCATGAAATACCTGGTAGTACAAACCAAACAGATAGGAGATGTGCTGATCTCCACCGCACTGTGCAACAACCTCAAGCAGCACGACCCTGCCGGGGAAGTTCACTATCTGGTCATGGATTACTGCGCGGGCATGGCAGAGGGAAACCCCAACATCGATCGGTTGATCATCATCGAGAAGGCGCGCCGCAACGAGTGGCGCTACATGAAGGATTTGCTGCTGGGCATTCGCCGCGAACGCTACGATGTGGTGATCAACAGCCAGGGCCAGATGATAGGCCTGCTGACCTGCCTCTTCTCCGGCGCCCGCCTGCGGATCGGCTTCGACTCTTTCCCATGGCGCCTGGGCCACAACCGCATCGTGCGCTTTCGCCATGACACCGAGCATCAGGGCAACAGCACCCTGGTGGACGATCGATTTTCACTGCTCAAGCCCCTCGGCCTCGCTAGGGAGGATCGCAACTACTACCTCTGGCTGAGTGAAGAAGAGAAACAACAAGGAAGGGATGCCCTGCTGGCCGCTGGCGTCGACCCGACCCGGCCACTCATCGCCATGGGAGTGAACTCCCTCGGCCATTACAAGCGCTGGCCCATCGACTGCTTCGCCAAGGTCGCTCAGTGGCTCATCGAGGAGCACAATGCCCAGATCCTGATCTATTGCGGACCGGGGGAAGAGGAGTACAACCGGGGGCTGAAGCCGCTGCTGCCAGAAGCGCTGCAGGCCAGCGTGTTTGACCATGTTCAGACCCGCTCGGTACGGGAACTGGTGGGGCTCTTCGCCCATTGCCAGCTCTTCGTTGGCAACGACACAGGCCCACGGCATATGGCGCAGGCGCTGGATATCCCCCTGCTCACCATCGTCTCTCCCCTCGGACACTCCGCCATTGCCAATCCCGTCTCTCATCCCCGTTATCGCTTCGTCGACACGGGTCGTCAGGATCCGCAGCAGGAAATTTTGAATGTGCAGGAGATACTGGCCACATTCTGTGCTGAGCTAGGAATAATGAATAAATAATCGGCTACAGAGGTATGCCCCGCCAGTAACGCAATTTATGGTCTGACCTTTAATTCGTTACTGGTTATGGTCATTCCACCCGAAAACGGGCTTCACCACCACCGATATGATCGAATGACTCTCGTATTCGGAACTATAGATTGACGCTAGAAACTGCATTAAAGATAGTAGACTATATGTGATTATTATTTCGCAGTCTGTTAAAATAATTAAATTATATCTCAGCTGATTTTAATGCCACTTTCTATAATTTTTTTTAAAAAAGCTATGCTTTAAGAAAATAGTCTATCTAAACTCATCCATTGTTAAATGATATTAATTTTTTAATCCTCGCTGCTTATGCCTTAAGGAATAAGACAGTGATGGTCTTATGATAATAGCAAAGAATAACTTAAATCTAGTCGGCTTTTTACATGATTTGATGAGTTCCTTGATAATAAATCTAAACTTAAGAGATTTTGCAGATAAAAAATTATAATTTTTATCAAAAAAATAAAATAAAGATCTGTAAAACTCTATTTCTATGTCTAGATTTCTATTCGTACTCCCACCACCATAATGAACTATCTTTGCATCAGGAACAAAGAATATATTCATTTTTTCTTTCTTCATTCTAATACAGATATCTTCTTCCTCACAGTAAAGGAAAAAATTAGGATCTAAACCTCCAACTTTAAAATAGTCGGATGCGCGAAAAAACATTGATGCTCCACTACCCATTTGGACCCTGAATGGTTTTTTATATTCCTTCTTCCTATCCATATACTCTGATGATTTTAACATTCGACATAATCCGTTGCCAAACCATTGATTACCTACTGATGGTAAATAGGCAAAGGATGGATGATATGTACCATCTTTATTATACTGAGATGGTATACACAGCGATACATCTGGATTATCCTCCATGAAGGAATGAAGTATATCAAGCGCGCCCTCATCCACTAGCGTATCATTGTTAAGAACAAATATGTACTCTCCTTTAGATTCTGATATTCCAAGTATGTTTCCAAGAGCAAATCCGAAATTAATATCATTATCTATAAAATGTATTTTATCATTATTTTTAATTTTCAAGTAATCAATAAATATGCCACGTTCATCCTCGCTCGAGTTATTATCAACCACTATTATTTCATAATCTTGAAATGAACCACGCAATATACTATCAATGCAATCCATTGTGTATTTAGACGAATTGTAATTTAAAATTACAATAGAAACAGAAACCCCCATTCTATACCCTCACTGTTAAAGATGACATTATTTATAATAACTAATCACACAAAAAAACAATACCCCCTGTTTATCGCTATCAATTCATTCTGTATCACTCTCCTTAAAAACTATAGATGCAGCTATAACCAGCGATGAGACAAAGAAAGTAATACCAGAATTGTGACCAAAAAATGCCTGACTGAGGCAGTAATCAATCGATGAAAAAACAGCCACAATAACCAACGCGGAACCACAATGCACATCATCATTATGGGGTCGGTGCAAACGACTTTTTACCAAGAATAGGGGGATCAACATCATCAATAGCAACGCACCAAGGCCAACAATGCCTCGTTTGGCCATTTCATCGAGAAACTGGTTATGGGCATGAGAATTGAAATCATAGATAAACTGGCTAATTTCTCCTCGTGCCAGCTGCGCTTTTTGTGACTGCCGAATCCCATGATTTCCCCAGCCAAATAGTGGCTTTTCGGTAAAGCTCTGCCAAGCACTCTGCCAAAGCTGAAGTCTGATCCCAAGCGAGGTGTTGAGGTTGGTTTTGTCGAGATATTGGCTGATATCATTCTGAGCCAGCTCTATCCGTGCTTCCACACCACTCTGCGGTTGGACAATCAAAAAACCACCGCATAACAGTCCACCTACAAGCATAACGAGGGTTGTCTTGCGATACAGGCACTCTTTAAACAGCACCGCAATAGTAAATAAAATAACAGGTAATAATACCCACCCCCCACGCGTTCCCGAGAGGAAACTGGCCCCCATCCCAGCACAACCTCCCAGCAGCATGAAAAAAGAGAAGGCCAATTTTCCCTTTTTTTGTGCCCAAAGAAGTCCACACAGGCAAAATAATCCTAACGACATGGCAATATTACCACTCTGTAGTGGCATCATATCGTTAAATGCCCGCTCATAGCCCAAAATAAATTTATCATGAATGGCTATGCCACATGCGAGGAGAGCACCGACACCACAACCGGAAAGCAGTATAGGAAGGCGCACAGGCACGCAAGCTAGTAAGGGCAATATGACAACAGCCATCAGCGCTCTACTTGCCCTGTCGATTTGGCTGATCTTGCCACCATCAAACCAAACGGAAATAACCATCACCAGAAAATAGAGCGACAAGCCAAGCCCGATAAACTTGAGTTCACGGGGTAATACCCAATTCAAGCGCCTCACAGCGAAGAAACACAGGCTTGCCAGCAACAACAAAGCTGGGCCATAGGAGTAACCACTGGGCACGGATAGTGCCAGAGCTCCAAATAAAAAAGCTGAGAGTTGAACTAGTAGCGGCAACGCTTGGTCATGGACCAGCCCAAATGCGCCCTGATTGGGCGGCGATTCTGTTTGCATCGGCATACGTTCCTCTACAACAACCTTATTTTCTGAAGACATAATTCCCCCTGATCTTGCGCCACAGACCGAACATGTCGGTGCGGGGGAAGATGGCGATCCGGCGGATCTGGAACGGATCCCGGTGCATGGCTCTGGGGCCGCTGTTGGTGGCCACAGCATAGCGATAACCGGCGGCAACGGCCTGGGCTTTTGCACTGTCGTTCAGATCCCCGTAAGGATAGGCAAACGAGATCAGGGGATGGCCGAGCAACTGCTCCAGCCAGGCCTTGTTGGCCTGGATCTGGTGGGCCTGCTCCTCTGGGGGGAGCGTGCTCAGGCGGGGGTGAGTCAGGGTATGGCCCCCGATCTCCACATGACCGGAGGCCACCAGCGCCTTGATTTCGTCCGGGGTCATCAGGGTCACCGGGGTATCGGGGTGAGTCGGGTGCTCCACATCCCAACGATTGTGATCCTCACCGGTCACCACATAGACCACCGCCTTGTAGCCATACTTTTCCAGCAGCGGCAGCATGCGGGTAAGGTTGTCCCGATAGCCGTCGTCCACGGTGATCATCAGGTACTTCTTGCCGTATTGCAGCCGGTGGATGAACCCGTTCTCCGCCAGGTCGGCAAATGTCAGCGTCTCGTAGCCCAGCCACTTCATCAGCTTGAGGTGCTTCTCGAACATGGCGACCGGGAGCCAGGTGCCATGCACTCCCTTTTCGCTCTCGTGCTCGATGAAGCGGTGATACATGATGACCGGCATCTCCCGGCGCAGGGTCTCGACCACGGCGTCCTGATAGACGGATTCCAGCCCGGTCACGACGCCTTGCAAATCATACTCTTGCAGGATCCGTTGGCGCACTGGGTCTGGCACCACCTTGGAGGCCAACGCCGAAGGGATCTGCGCCTTCAGCCCGGCAAAGTCGATGGCCAGATCCCTGGGGCCGATGTCGCCGAAGTTGCTGGCGAGGGCCTCGTCCAGATTCTGCTCCGTCACCAGACCGATGGCCCTGGCTTCGCCGATGGCAAACGCCGGACGACCGCACAGAAGCGCCTCCATCGCCACCCGACCGGCACCGATCACCAGATCGCAGCCCGCCATCAGGGCGGGCACATCGTCCACATAACCGACGAAGTCGACCTTGTCCTGAAAACGGGCAAAACGCGCCGGCACCTGGGTGCCGCTGACGACGCGCACCCGGCAGGCTTCCAGATCCAGCACCTCGTCCAGCAGCCGGTAGCAGAGCTCCCCCTTGGGACCGCTCAGCCGGCCTATGATGGCGATCACCGGTTTGCCGTTGTCCGGTATCGGCACGGGCTGGAACTTGTCGGTCTCGATGCCGTTGCGCAGCACCTGCACCATGGCCGGGTCCACCCCCAGGTTGTCGATGATCTGGCTGGCGATATCCTCGCACACCGCCACCGCCCGGTAGCCCAGCGCATGGAATGCCTTGCGGGAGGCGTGTACCGGCTGGCGCCCGTGCACCGTGGTGATCATGGGGGTGCCGGTCAGCTTGCAGGCGACGTAGCTGCTCCAGCCCGAGGCGCGCGAATGGGCGTGCACAAGCTGGATCCTGTGCTTGCGGATCAGATAGATGAGATAGAAGACGTGCCAGAAGCGGCGCAGGATGCTGCGCTTGTTGAAGCGCAACCGAAAGACCGGTCCCAGAGTCGGTTTGGTCAGGGTGTCAGAGACGTAGAAAACCTGGTGGCCACGGCGGGTCAGCTCGTTGCCGACCGTGGTGGCATAGACCTCCGCGCCCGTCACTTCGAGCTGGGAGAGAGCCATCAATATGTTCATGCAAGCGCATCCGATCGACGGGTGGCCAGAGCCACCCGCCAGAGGGGGATCAAGCCCGGTTCAACCAGGCCATGTAATCGGCCACGCCTTCGGCCACAGTCTTGAACTCGCCGTCATAACCGACGCCGCGCAACTTGGTGAGATCCGCCTGGGTGAAGCTCTGGTAGCGACCCTTGAGGTGATCCGGGAAGGGAATGTATTCGATGGCGCCTTTCTGGTGATGTCTGATCACGGCTTCCGCCACGTTCTGGAACGGCTCAGCCCGGCCGGTGCCGCAGTTGAAGATGCCGGAGTGCTGCGGATTCTGCCAGAACCAGAGGTTCACCTTGCAGACGTCGTCCACGTAGATGAAGTCGCGCATCTGGCCGCCATCCGGGAAGCCGTCACAGCCCTCGAACAGCTTGGGATTGTCACCCTGCTTCACCTGGGTATTGAGGTGGAAGGCCACGGACGCCATGGATCCCTTGTGCTGCTCGCGGGGACCGTAGACGTTGAAGTACTTGAGACCCACCACCTGGGAGTTGATCTCCGGCATCCAGCGACGCACGTACTGATCGAACAGCTGCTTGGAGTAGCCGTAGACGTTGAGGGGCTGCTCGAACCTCGGGTCTTCGATGAAGTTGTCGTTGCGCCCGCCATAGGTCGCGGCGGAAGAGGCGTAGATGAAGGGGATTTCCCGCTCGATGCAGTAGTGGAACAGATCCTTGGAGTACTCGTAGTTGACCTCCATGATGAACTTGCCGTTCCACTCGGTGGTCGCGGAGCAGGCGCCTTCGTGGAAGATCACCTCGATGCCGTCATCCCACTCCTCGAATTCGTCACCGGAGACGATCCGCGCCTGGAACTCGTCCTTGTCCATGTAGTCGGCGATGGTGAGGTCGACCAGGTTGACGAACTTGGTGCCGTCGGTCAGGTCATCAATGACCACGATATCGGTCCGTCCTTGAGCGTTCAGCTGCTTGACCAGATTGCTGCCGATAAAGCCAGCACCGCCAGTTACTACGATCATGGAGTTTGCCTCGCGTACGTTGTGGCCCCGTGTGACTGCCTGTTAAAGCTGTGTATAGTGGGCCAATTTGAAATTGCCGAAAAGTTTATCACGGGCCGCAAGGGGATTCGACCTCGATGACTTTTCCCCTTCGGGCCCGGCAGAGGGACCAGCGATGAAGACCAGAGACAGGATCATCCACAGCGCCACCGAGCTGTTCAACGATCAGGGCGAGCGCAACATCACCACCAACCACATTGCCGCACACCTTGGCATCAGCCCGGGCAACCTTTACTACCACTTCAGAAACAAAGAAGACATCATCCACTCCATCTTCGATCAGTACGCCCGCCACCTGAGCGACAGCTTCACTCCGATCCGCAGCAGCGAGATCCGGCTGGAGGATCTGATGGGCTACCTGGATGCCATCTTCTATTTGATGTGGCAGTTCCGCTTCTTCTACGCGAACCTGCCGGACATCCTGAGTCGCGACGAGCTGCTGCAGCAGAAATACCTCAAGGCACAGGAGCAGCTCCGAGCCACCGTTGAGACGCTGCTCAGAAGCCTGCGCGAAGGCGGTATCATCGCCGTCAGCGATGAAGACCTGCCGGATCTCGGCCAGACCATCAAGATGGTCGTCACCTGCTGGATCCCGTTCCAGATCGCCCAGGCCCCGGCCACCCGCATCACCAAACCCCTGCTCTACCAGGGGGTCTTGCGGGTGCTGTTTTTGCTGCGCCCCTACGTGCAGCCACAGGTGGCCCCCCAGATACATCAACTGGAGCAACATTATCACCAACTGGCCCAACCAGCCGGGTGAGATCTGTTTCACAATTGTTGATTATCAGCATAAAAATTTGAATTTATACGCAGGGATTACAGTAAAATGTCGCCCATTCTAGGGTCTGTCGGCGTTTCGTCGCGACCGTGACGACGCCGAACCGTGTGGGTTGCACGGCCCGGGATCCTGATAACACAGTCGATACAGCAATGAGGACCGAGGATGTCTAACGGATTCTATCGTCACCTGACCGAACAGCTCGAACAGGTCAAGGCGGAAGGGCTATACAAGCAGGAGCGCATCATCACCTCGGCCCAGCAGGCCCAGATTGCGGTGGGCGGCGAGCAGGTACTGAACTTCTGTGCCAACAACTACCTGGGGCTGGCCAACCACCCCGACCTGATTGCCGCCGCCCATCAGGGACTCGACAGCCACGGCTTCGGCATGGCCTCCGTGCGCTTCATCTGCGGTACCCAGGACCAGCACAAGGAACTGGAGCAGAAGCTGTCCGCCTTCCTCGGCACCGAAGACAGCATCCTCTACTCCTCCTGCTTCGACGCCAACGGCGGTCTGTTCGAGACTCTGTTCGGTGCCGAAGACGCCATCATCTCCGACGCCCTCAACCATGCCTCCATCATCGATGGGGTGCGGTTGTGCAAGGCCAGGCGCTATCGCTACGCCAACAACGACATGGCCGAACTGGAAGCCCAGCTCAAGCAGGCCGATGCCGATGGCGCCCGCTTCAAGCTGATCGCCACCGATGGTGTCTTCTCCATGGATGGCGTCATCGCCGACCTCAAATCCATCTGCGATCTGGCCGACAAGTACGACGCGCTGGTGATGGTGGATGACTCCCACGCCGTCGGCTTCATCGGCGAGAACGGCCGCGGTACCCACGAATACTGCGAGGTGATGGAACGGGTCGACATCATCACCGGCACCCTGGGCAAGGCGCTGGGTGGCGCGTCCGGTGGCTACACCTCCGGCAAGAAAGAGGTGATCGACTGGTTGCGTCAGCGCTCCCGTCCCTACCTCTTCTCCAACTCCCTGGCACCCTCCATCGTTTCGGCCACCATCAAGGTGATCGACATGCTGGCCGAGGGTCACGACCTGCGTGCCCGCCTCAAGGAGAACAGTGCCTACTTCCGCGAGCGTATGAGCGCCGCCGGCTTTACCCTGGCCGGTGCCGATCACGCCATCATTCCGGTCATGCTGGGGGATGCCAAACTGGCCGCCGAGATGGCGAGCCGCATGCTGGACGCCGGTATCTACGTGGTGGGCTTCTCCTTCCCCGTGGTACCCAAGGGTCAGGCGCGCATCCGGACCCAGATGTCCGCCGCCCATACCCGGGAGCAACTGGACAAGGCGATCGATGCCTTCATTCGCATCGGTCGCGAGCTCGGTGTGATTTGATCACATGGCTGGCTGATTAAAACGGGGGCCAAGGTTGGGCCCCATTTTATTACCCTCTGTACCCGGCATGGCGCCGTGAGGAATCTGTCATGAAAGCACTCTCCAAACTCAAATCCGAAGTCGGCATCTGGATGACCGATGTCCCGGCTCCCGAGCTCGGCCACAACGATCTGCTCATCAAGATCCGCAAGACCGCCATCTGCGGCACCGACATGCACATCTACAACTGGGACGAGTGGGCCCAGAAGACCATTCCCGTCCCCATGGTGGTAGGGCACGAGTATGTGGGAGAGGTAGTCGCCGTCGGCCAGGAAGTGCGCGGCTTCGCCATCGGCGATCGCGTCTCCGGCGAAGGCCACATCACCTGCGGCCACTGCCGCAACTGCCGTGCCGGTCGCACCCACCTGTGCCGCAACACCATTGGTGTGGGTGTGAACCGCCCGGGATCCTTCGCCGAATACCTGGTGATCCCGGCCTTCAACGCCTTCAAGCTGCCGGACAACATCCCCGATGAGCTGGCCGCCATCTTCGATCCGTTCGGCAACGCCGTGCACACCGCCCTCTCCTTCGACCTGGTGGGTGAAGACGTGCTCATCACCGGCGCAGGCCCCATCGGCATCATGGCTGCTGCCGTCTGCCGTCACGTTGGCGCCCGTCACGTGGTGATCACCGACGTCAACGAATACCGGCTGGAACTGGCCCGCAAGATGGGCGCCACCCGTGCCGTCAACGTGGCCAAGGAGAAGCTCTCCGATGTCATGGAAGATCTCGGCATGACCGAAGGGTTCGATGTGGGGCTGGAGATGTCCGGGGTGCCCAGCGCCTTCCAGGACATGATCGACAAGATGAACCACGGCGGCAAAATCGCCATGCTCGGCATTCCTCCCTCCACCATGGCCATCGACTGGGGCAAGGTGATCTTCAAGGGACTCTTCATCAAGGGGATCTACGGCCGCGAAATGTTCGAAACCTGGTACAAGATGGCAAGCCTCATCCAGTCTGGCCTGGATCTCAGCCCCATCATCACCCACCATTTCCATATCGATGACTTCCAGCAGGGCTTCGAAGCCATGGGCTCGGGCAAGTCCGGCAAGGTGATCCTGAACTGGGATTGAGGACACGCGAGGGGCGCCTGGGCAATCAGCGCGCCCTCTCTTGTTCAGCCTCACGAAACCCGGCGCATGCCGGGTTTTTTGATGTGGGATCACCCCTTCCCGCTCTACCACTTTGTTTTCAGATTGCTTAACACTTCACACACAAGCGTTTAAATGGCTGTAACTATTCGGTTATAATCCCGTCGTTTTCTGGGGATAATAAGAGCCTGCTGGGAGTACATGAGCGTGTTGAAAAAACTGAGCTATTTGCTGGCTGCCGGGATGGCGGCTGCCACTCTGTCCGGCGCCGTCCTTGCCGCCGATGACATGTCGACAGAGGCCATCGCCGAGCGTATTGCCCCGGTTGGCCAGGTTTATACCGCCAAGGATCTGGAAGGCATTGCGACCGCCGCAGCCACGCCTGCGGCAGCCTCCTCCGGCCCACGTGACGGCGAGACCGTGTTCAAGGGTGCCTGCTTCGCCTGCCACGATACCGGTGCCGCTGGCGCCCCCAAGCGAGGTGACAAGGCCGCCTGGGAGCCACGCATCGCCCAGGGCTTCGACACCTTGCGCAAACACGCCATCGAAGGCTTCACCGGCAAGGCTGGCATGATGCCACCGCGGGGGACCTGCGCCACCTGCAGTGACGAAGAGATCGAGAACGCCATTCACTACATGATCGACAAGCTCTAAGTAATTGAAAGGGCTCCTCTTGCAGCCCTTTCAATCCCATCACTTCCGACTACGCTTGAAGGTAAGTTTTTTCGGGAGTGTTGCATGTCAGTTCAGCCCACCACACCGCCAGACTCGCACTCCTTGCTGGCGGTCGTCTCCTCCATCATGGATTTCCCCGCCCCCGGCATTGCCTCCCCCGAGGATTACGCCCGACTGGTCGGTCTGCTGGACACACTCTGCCCTCTGCAACATTTCGCCATGCTGGGGCTGGCCGACGGGGGGCTGAACTGGCGCTACACCTATCAGCTTCCCGACGTGTTCAAGCAACAATTGGGACGGGAAGAACCTCGCCTCACCGAACAGCTCACCCGGCTCGATGAAGGTCAGGGCTGGTGCGTGCAGCCTGTGGAGCATATCGACGTGCAGTGGTTGCTGGCACGCAGCGCCCCGGATCAGGCACCCACCCTGAGGTTGCTGCTGGAGTGCCTGGCCAAACGCCTGCACGAAACCCAGACCGGTACCCAGCTGACGGGGCAGGCTTCCCCTCTCATGCAACGGGATCCCCAGTGGCAGGAGAAAATCGAGAAGATCGGCCGAGTCATGCGCCTGGCTCACAACCTGCCTCAGCATGCCCTGTTTGCCCAGTTGGAAGCTGTGTTGCGCCAGATGCTCTCGGTCAGCGACATGTTGCTGATCCGGCTGGAAAACCAGCGACTGGAGCGACTCTATCCACCACACCTGACATACGACGATGACATCATTCGGGCCATGTGCCACAGCACCAACAGCATAGAGCGCCATGAAGAGGGACTTTACTGGTACAGCCTGCCCCTGCGCCAGCAGCAGCAATACTTTGCCCACCTCATCCTCAACATGACCCGGCCTCTGGAAACCGATGACAGGCTGTTCCTCGATTTCCTGCGCCATCAGCTGACCCTGTTGCTGGAGCTCAAAAGGGTGCGACAGCAACTCGATGAGCTCAACTCGGAGGAGTCCATCAACCAGCGCCTCCAACAGCTGCGCCAAACCAACCTGAGGTTGCAGAAACGGCTCAAGCATCATCAGGAGCTGGAGCGGCGGCTCCAGTTCAATGCCCTGCACGACCCGCTGACCCAGTTGCCAAACCGGGCGCTGCTGATGAATCACCTGCATCATGCCATGACCCGCTACCGCCGCTACCAGACAGCCGGCTTCACCCTGATCTTCGTCGATGTGGATCACTTCAAGCAGGTCAATGACGCCCTGGGCCACAGTGCCGGCGATCAGTTGCTGCAGGAGCTGGGCAGCAGGCTGCAAGGCTGCATCCGGCAAAATGACATGGTGGCGAGGCTCGGAGGGGACGAATTCGTCATCTATCTGGACAACAGCCAGCGGGAAGAGGACATCAGCCCCGTGCTCAATCGCCTGATTGGCCGTATCGGCCATCCGTTCCGGCTCCAGGGCAACGAACTGACCATCACCGTCAGTCTGGGGGTCGCCAGCGTGACGGAGCAAACGGCCGATGTCAGTGAACTGCTGCACCAGGCAGACCTCGCCATGTACCAGGCCAAGCGCAACGGTCGCAGCCGCATCGTCATGTATTCGGAGGCCTGTACCGAACAGGCGGGGTCACCGGAAGAGCGGCTCTTCAGAGCCTTGCGGGAAGGGCGGATTGTGCCCTACTTCCAGCCGGTGATCAGGCTGTGTGACAGCCGCCTGGTCGGACTGGAGGTGATGGCGCGCTGGATAACGGAGGAGGGGGAGCTCAAGGATGCATTCGACTTCATTCCTCTGGCGGAACAGTGCGGCCTCATTCAGGATCTGGACCGCCAGATCCTCAAGCGCACCTGCCAGCAACTGAAGCTTTGGCAACCCGCCTCCGGGGTCGGTCGTTTCAGGATAGCCATCAACCTCTCCGGCAAGCACCTGGCCAGCCACGAGCAGATCATGCAACTGCTCACCATCATGGAGGAGGAGGGTGTCATCCCCGCATGTTTCATCTTTGAGTTCAACGAACGCGAGCTCTCCCGGCAGAGTGCCGACTCCCTCACAGCCTTGCATGAACTGAGGGCGAAAGGGATCCAGGTCAGCCTGGATGACTTCGGCACCGGCTTCTCTTCTCTCAACGCCCTGTTTCACTTCCCGGTGGATTACATCAAGGTGGACGACAGCTTCACCCATCGCATGTTGAACTCACCCAAGGATCTGGCGCTGATCCGCGCCATGCGGGACATCTGCCAGGACCTCGACTTCACCCTGGTGGTCGAGGGGATCGAAAATCAGCAACAGTTGCAAAAGCTCATCGAGCTTGGCTGCGCCCTCGGGCAGGGGCGCCACATCTCCCCCCCGCTGCCGGGAGCCGATATTCCCCCTCTGCTGGGTCAGGCCGCCCGAGAGGCCAAGCCTTCCGGCCTCAATCCTTCTTGAACAGGGCCCGCAGGTTGGCGACACCAACCTGCCCCTTCTGCTGGCGCTCCTCTGCCGTCACCTTCTTCTGGTTTTCCCACTCCAGGTCATCCTGGGGCAGCTCCAGCAGGAAGCGGCTCGGCTCCGGCCGTACCGACTCGCCAAACTGGCGACGCTCCTTGCAGAGGGTAAAGGTCAGCTCGGTCTGGGCCCGGGTAATCCCCACGTAGGCGAGGCGCCGCTCCTCCTCCACGTTGTCCTCGTCGATGCTGGTCTGGTGCGGCAGTAACCCCTCCTCCATGCCCACCATGTAGACATAGGGAAACTCCAGTCCCTTGGAGGCGTGCAATGTCATCAGCTGCACCTGATCCGCCTCATCCTCCCCTTCGTTGCGCTCCATCATGTCCCGCAGGGTGAGGCGAGTCACCACCTGAGCAAGCGTCATCGACTCCTCCAGCTCATCCCCTTCCAGCATCTCGCTGATCCAGCGATAAAGGGTGGAGACGTTTTGCATCCGCATCTCCGCCGCCTTCGGACTGGGGGAGGTCTCATAGAGCCACTCCTCATAGTGGATCTCCTTGATCATGTCCCGCACCGCCTCCACCGGATTGCCGCGCAGCGCCTGATCGCCGAGCCGTACCAGCCAGTTGGTGAAGGCCTGCAGGGCGGATAAACCGCGTCCGGAGAGGTGTTGCTCCAGCCCCAGCTCGAAACTGGCGGCAAACAGGCTCTTGCCACGCTGGTTGGCGTACTGGCCCAGTTTTTCGAGGGTGGTGGGGCCTATCTCGCGGCGCGGCAGATTGACCACCCGCAGGAAGGCGGTGTCCTCATCCGGGTTAACCAGCAGCTTGAGGTAGGCCATGATGTCCTTGATCTCGGTGCGGGAGAAAAATGAGGTACCGCCCGAGATACGGTAGGGTATGCGGTTGGTCATCAGCGCCTTCTCGAAAATGCGCGACTGATGGTTGCCCCGATAGAGGATGGCGTAATCCTTGAACCGGGTGCGGTTCATGAACTTGTGGCCCATCAGCTCGGCGGCGATACGCTCCGCCTCGTGCTCCTCGTTCTTGGCAAACAGCACCTTGAGCTTCACCCCCTCGTCCAGTTCGGAGAAGAGCGCCTTGTCATAGACGTGGGGGTTGTTGGCGATCAGGATGTTGGCGCACTTGAGGATGCGCCGCTTGGAGCGGTAGTTTTGCTCCAGCTTGATGAGCCGCAGATTGGGGAAATCTTCGTTCAGCAGCACCAGATTCTGCGGCTTGGCCCCACGCCAGGAGTAGATGGACTGGTCGTCGTCACCTACCACGGTAAAACGGGCCCGCTCGCCGACGATCTGCTTCACCAGCTCGTACTGGCTGGTATTGGTGTCCTGGTATTCATCGACCAGCAGGTAGCGGATCTTGTTCTGCCAGCGCTCGCGCACCTCCTGGTTGCTCTTGAGCAACAGGGTCGGCATCACGATGAGGTCGTCGAAATCCAGCGCGTTGTAGGCCACCATCTGGCGGTGGTAACGCTCATAGAGCTGAGCCATCAGCACCTCTTCCGGCCCGCGGGCGATGCGCATGGCCCGGGCAGGCAGGATGAGGTCGTTCTTCCAGTTGGAGATTTGGCTGATAAGGGCCAAGAGCTTGTCCTTGTCGTTGTCGAGCTCTGCCTCGGTCAGCTCCTTGAGCAGCGCCAGCTGATCGGTGTCATCAAACAGGGAGAAGTTGGCCTTGAGGTTCAGGCTCTTGTGCTCGCGGCGAATGATCTCGAGCCCCAGGGTATGGAAGGTGGAGACCATCAGCCCCCGCGCCTCCTTGCGACCCAGGGTCTGACCGACCCGCTCCTTCATCTCCCGCGCCGCCTTGTTGGTAAAGGTGACCGCCGCTATGTTGCGTGCGTTGTAGCCGCACTGCTGCACCAGATAGGCAATCTTGTTGGTGATGACACGGGTCTTGCCCGATCCGGCACCCGCCAGCACCAGGCAAGGGCCGGAGACATACTTGACCGCTTCGTTCTGATTGGGGTTGAGCTTCATGGGCCGGATCTCTTGGCTTATGATGAGGGGCGGCATTGTAGCAGAGATCCCGCGGGCAGCCGAAACCGGGCACGGGATCCCGCCACTTCATCTTGTGTTTGCCCGCCATTTTCCGGATCATGACCGACTTTTCCAGACGAGATGAGGGGAGCATGAATCAGAAACAGCACGCCCGGCTGCGCGGCCAGTTTCCGGCCTTGGCGCAGGAGGTGAACGGCCACCCTCTGGTCTATCTGGACAACGCCGCCACCACCCAGAAACCGCAAGCCGTGCTGGATGCGATCAATCACTACTATCGGGCCGACAATGCCAACGTGCACCGCGCCGCCCATGCCCTGAGCGGCCGGGCCACACGCGCCTTCGAAGATGCCCGCGAGACGGTTGCCCGCTTTATCAATGCCCCTCGCAGCCACGAAGTGATATGGACCCGTGGCACCACGGAGGCGATCAATCTGGTGGCCCAGAGCTGGGGGATGAGCGAGCTGAGGGCGGGGGATGAAATCGTGCTTAGCACCCTCGAGCATCACGCCAATATCGTCCCCTGGCAGCTGGTCGCCCAACGCACCGGCGCGGTGATCCGGGTCATCCCCCTCGATGAGCGGGGCGATCTCGATCTGGCCGCCTATCACGCCATGCTGGGGCAACGGACCCGACTGGTAAGCGTGGCCCACGTCTCCAATGCCCTTGGCACCGTCAATCCAGTCAAAGAGATGGTGGCAGCGGCCAAGGCGGTCGGCGCTCTGACCCTGCTCGATGGCGCTCAGGCGGTGGCTCATCTCGAGGTGGATGTGCAGGCCATAGGTTGCGACTTCTACGCCTTCTCCGGTCACAAGCTCTATGGTCCGACCGGCATCGGTGTGTTGTGGGGCCGCACCGAACTACTGGAGCGGATGCCGCCCTGGCAAGCGGGAGGCGAGATGATAGACAGGGTCAGCTTCAGCGGCACCACCTTCAACACCCTGCCCTTCAAGTTCGAGGCAGGCACCCCCCATATTGCCGGCGCCATCGGCCTGGCCGCAGCCATCGACTTTGTGATGAAGCAGGACAGGGACTCACTGGCCAGCCATGAAGCAGCGCTGACCGACTATCTGGTTGCCGGACTGCAACAGGTGCCGGGGCTGCGTCTGGTCGGCGAACCCGGCCAGCGCGCCGGCGCTGTCTCTTTCCTGCTGGACGACATCCACCCGCAAGATGCCGCTACCCTGCTCGACATGCAGGGGATCGCCCTGCGAGTCGGCCATCACTGCGCCATGCCGTTGATGGAGAGCTTAGGGATCGGCGGTACCATGCGCGTGTCCCTGGCCTGCTACAACAATCGGGACGATGCCGACGCCCTGCTGGCCGCCCTGCACAAACTCAGTGACTTCTTCTAAGGCAGACACCCGATGAACAGCCTCGCAACCTACACCCGGATAGGCGTTGAGCCCGACGCAAATACCATCCGCCAGCAGTTTGCGGCAGCAAACGGCTGGGAGAACCAGTACCGACTCATCATCCAGCTCGGCAAGCTGCTACCCACCTTGCCAGCAGAGTGGCAGCAGGAAGAGAACCGCCTGAAAGGGTGCGAGAGCCAGGCCTGGCTCAAGGGAGAGGTAGGTGAGGACGGCAACTGGCATTTTGCCTGCGACTCAGACGCCCGCATCGTGCGCGGTCTTATCGTCATCGTGCTGGCGGCACTCAATCATCAGAGTGCCGACGCTATCCAAGCTTTTGATATGGATGCCTATTTCAGCGAATTGGGGCTCGAGAAACACCTGAGCCCGTCGCGAGGCAACGGGCTCAGGGCAATCGTGTTGGCAATCCGGGAGCAGGCTGCCTAGCCCACCTTGTACAGTGGTCGATCAGGCTTCGCCAATCGACCCTGCGTCTTCATTTCCAGCCTCTTTCTCGGCGCGGGCTCCCCGCTCGGCAATCTTCTTCAATACCCGGGACGCGGCAACCAAGCCAAAAGTGGCCGTCACCGGCGTCACGGCACCGAAGCCGGAGGCGCAATCCATCTTCATATTGCCGTCGCTGGCCGCCTTGGCCTGGCAGGTGCCGCCATTGCCATCCGGATAACTCAGCTGCTCGGTTGAGAAGACACACTCCACCCCGAATTTGCGCGCCGGATTCTTGCTGAAGTTGTGCAGTCGGCGCAGGTCGGAGCGCACCTTGGCGGCCAGCGGATCCTGAATGGTCTTGGCCAGGTCGGCCACGGTGATCTGGGTCGGGTCCATCTGCCCGCCGGCACCGCCCGCCACTATCACCGGGATCTTGTTGCGCTTGCAGAAGGCAATCAGCGCCACCTTGGCCTTGACCGAGTCGATGGCATCTACCACATAGTCAAACTCCCGCTTGATATGCTCGCCCAGGTTGTCGGCGGTGACGAAGTCATCCACCTCGATCACCTCGCAATCCGGGTTGATGGCACGGATGCGCTCGGCCATCACCTCCGTCTTGAGACGGCCGACCGTGCCCTGCATGGCGTGGATCTGGCGATTGGTGTTGGTGATGCAGATGTCGTCCATGTCGATCAGAGTGATCTGGTTGATGCCGGCCCGAGCCAGCGCCTCGGCCACCCAAGAGCCGACACCACCGATCCCGACCACGCAGACTTTCGCCTGGCTGAAGGAGCCAAGGGCACGCTGGCCATAAAGACGGGCAATGCCCCCGAATCGCTGTAGATACTCTGCTTTCATACCACCACCTTGCTTGAGGGCGGCCATTATAGCGGCAACCTCTCTCAGGGGCGATGATCGGATGATGGTGGTGTTGATGTGAGGGGAAATGGGTGCTGTCTCGGGAACGAAAAAAGCCCAGTCTTTCGACTGGGCTTCTGAAGTAGTGGCGGAGCGGACGGGACTCGAACCCGCGACCCCCGGCGTGACAGGCCGGTATTCTAACCGACTGAACTACCGCTCCGCATTCGGTTAGCTTTCGCTAAATCTTTTGCTGCTTGTTTGTGAGGTGTCATCCTCGCAGCCGGTCATGTCTTTCACATCACCGTTTAATTGGGTGCCTGGCAGTGTCCTACTCTCGCATGGCGAATGCCACACTACCATCGGCGCTACAGCGTTTCACTTCTGAGT
>NZ_JBFOCN010000096.1:0-1555 GCF_040907815.1 Aeromonas sp. s6 | reverse complement strand
TCGGAGTTCACCAGCGAACAGCAGCGCCTGACCGAGGTCAGCAGCTCCCTGGATGCCGCCCTGGGGCAGATCCAGCAGAAGGCCGCCCAGTCCACAGTGACCGAGCAGGGCGAACGGCTCGCGGCGGCAGAGCAACGGATCACCGTCAACAGCGATGCCCAGTCGGCCCTGGCCGAGCGCGTATCCGGCCTCAAGGCCGAGCTGGAGGCCGATGACCAGACCCTGCTGGCCAACATCACCGAAGTGGCGCGGGTCAGTACCGAGGCTGACCAGGTGCTGGCTGAGCGGGTCAGCGGGGTCGAGGTGCGTACCGACACCGCCGAGGGCAAGATCCGGGCGCTGGAGCAGATTGTCGAGAGTGACGGCGGGATCACCGCTGGCCGCTTTGACGAGATCACCGCCACCCTGGATCTGACGGCCAAGGCCGCTGACCAAGCCGCCGAGGCCGCCATTGCCAACGCCCTCGCGGGCGATAAGGGGGAGCAGCGTCACCGCCACGCCGAGGCATCCATTCGCCGTGACCAGCAGGTGCAGCTTGATCTTCATCAGGCCCTGGCGAGCGAGGTCACCGATCTCAGTGCCAAGTTCGAAGGGGAGAAGGCCGCCACCACTGCCCGTCTGACCGAGGTTCGGGAGGTGATCGCCGGGGTGGAGCAGTCCACCGCCCGGGAGTTAAGCCAGCTCAAGACCGACTACCAGGCAGCAGACAGCAAGGCCGCCGCCGCCTTGGAGGAGAGCAAGCGCACCCTGAGCGCCGCCGCCGAGGCCATGGCCGAACGGGTAACCCAACTGCAGGCCACCCTGGAGGGGGATGATCAGACGCTCAACGCCGCTATCCTGGAAACCCAGCGCACCCTGGCGCAGGGGGATCAGGCGCTCGCCGAGCAAATCGGCCAGCTCAAGACAGCCAGCGGCGATCAAGCCGCCCAGCTCACCAGCCTGGGCAAGGTGGTCACCGATGGTCAGCAGGCCACCGGCGAGGCCCTGCAACAGCTCACCACCAAGACCGACAAGACCCAATCCGATGTGGGCACCTTGTCTGAGGCCGTGGCAGAGCAGGGCAAGGCGCTGGCCGCTCGCCAGGATGACCTGTCAGCAGAAGTCAATCTGACCGCCCTGGCCAGCATCGGCAACACCTTGGCAGATGATCAGGACGAGGACCGGGCTCGCAAGGCCCGCGCCACGATCACTCGTCGTCAGGATACCCAGGCAGACGAACACCAGGCGCTGGCCCGCGAGGTGACTCAGTTCCGGGCCGAGTTTGAGGGGGAGCAGGCGGCAACGTCCGCCGCGCTCACCGGGGTGAGGGAGGTGATCGCCGGGGTGGAGCAGTCCACCGCCCGGGAGTTAAGCCAGCTCAAGACCGACTACCAGGCGGCAGACAGCAAGACCGCCGCCGCCTTGGAGGAGAGCAAGCGCGCCCTGAGCGCCGCCGATCAGGCCATGGCCGAACGGGTAACCCAACTGCAGGCCACCCTGGAAGGGGATGACCAGACGCTCAACGCCGCTATCCTGGAAACCCAGCGCACCCAAGCGCAGGGGGATCAGGCGCTGG
>NZ_JBFOCN010000095.1:244166-258738 GCF_040907815.1 Aeromonas sp. s6 | reverse complement strand
GCCATGATCAAACTCTTCAATTTAAGTTTGGTTGCCACTCTTTGTTACCAAGGAGTTGGCGGCTCAATGAATTGCTGAATTAACTGCTGCAACTTAAAAGTTGCTTTGGTCACTTCATCAGACATTGATATCAAAAATTTTTTTTGATGCTCGATGCTGTGAGTGCCCACACAGATTGCTTGATTCAAATTGTTAAAGAGCGACGCAGCTTTTGGCTGCTGCGGGAGTGGCATTCTACTCAACCGCCTTCTCGAGTCAAGCCTTATTTGCAAAGGCTTTTCGAGGTTACCGACCCGGTTGTTTGCGTTGCCGCTTGCCCTGTCGATGGAGGCGCATTATAGGGAGCGAATTCGTTCTGGCAAGAGGATAATTGCAAAAAGATGGCTTTCATCGCTCAACCGCTTACAAAGCGACCGATATGATGAATTAATGCACGAGAAGGGTCTGCAGATTGGTATTCCGGATGCTGTATTGAGGCCGGCAGGTTGACAGATCAAGCTTGTATCAGTTTGGCTTTCCCTTGCAGCACAACCATGATGATCGGCTTTCCGCCTTCGGGTAACATAGCGCCCCTTTGCGATTCTCACACTCTTGGGCTTTGGAGAGTTTAATGCCTTTTGCACTTGGCCAGCGTTGGATTAGTGATACAGAGACGGATCTGGGTTTGGGGACTGTCGTTGCTGTTGAAGGACGCATGGTTACCCTGTTGTTTCCGGCTACCGGTGAAAACCGCATGTATGCCAAAGAAGAGGCACCGGTCACCCGGGTCAGCTTCAATATGGGCGATCAGATAGCCAGCCACGAAGACTGGACCATGACGGTCGATGAAGTGCAGGAGAAAGATGGCCTGCTTATATATGTGGGTGTTCGCACCGACAATGGTGAGCAGGTTGCCCTCAAGGAAGTGTTTCTCAACAATTTCATCAAGTTCAACAAGCCGCAGGATCGCCTGTTCGCCGGCCAGATTGACCGGATGTCCCGCTTTACCCTGCGCTACGAAGCGCTGGTCAACCAGCACCAGCGTCGCCGCAACCCAACTCGCGGCCTGGCTGGCGGGAAAGTCAGTCTGATCCCGCACCAGCTCTACATCGCCCATGAAGTGGGTCACCGCTACGCCCCGCGCGTATTGCTGGCGGACGAGGTGGGTCTGGGCAAGACCATCGAAGCAGGCATGATCATTCACCAGCAGTTGCTCTCCGGCCGCGCCCATCGGGTGCTGATCTTGCTGCCCGAAACGCTCCAGCACCAGTGGCTGGTCGAGATGCTGCGCCGTTTCAACCTGCACTTCTCCCTGTTTGACGAGGAGCGCTGCATCGAGGCGTTCGCCGATGCGGAGAACCCCTTCGAGACCGAACAGCTGGTGATCTGCAGCCTCGACTTCCTGCGCAAGAAGCGTCGTCGCTTCGAACAGGTGCTGGAAGCCGAGTGGGATCTGCTGGTCGTCGACGAAGCGCACCATCTGGAGTGGAGTGAGGAGGCCCCCAGCCGCGCCTACGAAATGGTGGAAGCGCTGGCCGAACAAGTACCGGGCGTGCTGCTGCTGACCGCGACCCCTGATCAGCTGGGCCACCAGAGCCACTTTGCCCGTCTGCGCCTGCTCGACCCCGAGCGTTTCTACGACTACGAGGCCTTCCTCGCCGAGGAGCAGGCCTACGGTCAGGTCGCCAGCGCGGCGCAAGAGCTGCTGGATGGCGAGACCCTGAGCAATGAAGCCAAACAAATCCTCGCCAGCCAGCTGGAAGGGCTGGACTTGAGCGATGCGACTGCCCGTCAGCAAGCGGTCGCCAAGCTGCTGGATCAGCATGGCACCGGCCGGGTGCTGTTCCGTAACAGCCGCGCCAATATTCAGGGCTTCCCGGAGCGCCACCTCAACGTCTACCCCATGCCGCTGCCGGAGCAGTACAAGACCGCCATCAAGGTGATGGGCATGATGGGTGGCAATGGCGGCGATCTGCAGACTCGCGCCCTGCGCTACCTCTATCCCGAGAAGATCTTCCAGCAATTCGAAGGCGACAACGCTACCTGGACTCAGTTCGACCCGCGCGTCGAATGGTTGCTTGAGCTGCTGCTCTCAGCCCGTCAGCAGAAGGTGCTGGTGATCTGCTCCGAAGCAGCCACCGCCATCGCGCTGGAAGAGGCGCTGCGCACCCGTGAAGGGATCCGTGGTGCCGTGTTCCACGAAGGGATGTCTATCCTCGAGCGGGACAAGGCCTCCGCCTATTTCGCTCAAGCTGAGGGGGGTGCCCAGGTGCTGCTCTGCTCCGAGATCGGCTCAGAGGGTCGCAACTTCCAGTTTGCCAGCCATCTGGTGCTGTTCGATCTGCCCCTCAACCCGGATCTGCTGGAACAGCGCATCGGTCGACTGGATCGTATCGGTCAGCAGAATACCGTCGAGATCCACGTGCCCTACCTGGAAGGGACTGCCCAGCGCGCCCTGCAGCTCTGGTATCACGATGGTCTGGATGCATTCGAGCAGACCTGCCCGACTGCCCGCCCGGTATTCGAAGCGGTGCGTGACGAGCTGTTCGAGCTGCTGGCCGCCAACACCGGCGAGCAGGGCCCCCTCGACGCCCTGCTGGCCAAGACCCGCGAACTGCACGAGCCGCTCAAGGCCAGACTGGAACAGGGTCGCGATCGCCTGCTGGAAATCCACTCCAGCGGTGGCGAGACCGCCCAGCAGCTGGTCGAGAAGCTAGCCGCCGAAGATGACGACACCGGCATGATCTCCTTCGCCCTCAAGATGTTCGACGAGATCGGCGTCAACCAGGATGATCGTGGTGAAAATGCGCTGGTGCTGACTCCCGGGGATCACATGCTGGTGCCGAGCTTCCCGGGCCTGCCGCAAGACGGCATGACCATCACCTTCGATCGCAACACCGCCCTGTCACGGGATGACATGGCGCTGCTCTCCTGGGATCACCCCATGATGCGCGGCGGTATCGACCTGATCCTGGGTTCCGAGATCGGTGCCACCTCGGTCGCACTGCTCAAGAACAAGGCGCTGCCGGTCGGCTCCATCCTGCTTGAGCTGATCTTTGTCGCCGAGTCTGCAGCCCATCCCCAGCTCTATCGCTTCATGCCGCCAACGCCGATCCGTCTGCTGATGGACAAGAATGGCCAGAATCTGGGCGAAAAAGTGGCGTTCGATGCCTTCAACCGCCAGCTGACTCCGGTCAATCGCCACCTCGGCAGCAAGCTGGTCACCGCGTCCCAACCGGTGATCCACGGTCTGATTGGCAAGGGCCAGGCCATTGCCGAAGAGCTGAAAGGCGGGATTGTCGACAAGGCCCGCGCCCAGATGGCGCAGACTCTGCAACAGGATCTGGATCGACTGGAAGCGCTCAAGGCGGTCAACCCGAACGTGCGCGACAGCGAACTGGATTATCTGCGCAATCTGCAGGCAGAATTGCACCACCTGATCGATCAGACCCAACTCAAGCTGGATGCCATCCGCTTTATCGTGGTTACCCATAACTGACAAGGTACCGACCGACAGCGGCCAGACCCAGCTCAAGCTGGATGCCATGCACTTTTTATCGTGGTTACCCATAACTGATGGGGGCTTGCCCCCGCTTTGACCCAAGATGCGAGACGCTATGTTTGTATACTCCCCGCCCCTGGAACCCTGGCTCGATATCCTGTTCAAGGACAAGGACATCATGGTGGTCAACAAGCCCACTGGCCTGCTGAGCGTCCCCGGGCGCGGCCCCGAGAATGAAGACAGCGTGCTCCATCGGGTCAAGCAGCAGCACCCCAAGGCGGCGGCTGCCCATCGCCTCGACATGGCGACCACCGGCGTGCTGGTGATCCCGCTCACCCCCAACTCCCACCGGGAGCTGAGCCGGCAATTCCGAGAGCGGGAGACCGAGAAGCACTACCTCGCCTGGGTGTGGGGTGAACCGGCGCTGGATGCGGGTGAAGTGGATCTGCCGCTCTGCGTCGACTGGCCCAACCGGCCGAAGCAGAAGGTGGATTTTGAGGAGGGGCGTCATGCCCTCACCCTGTGGCAGAAACTGAAGGTGGAGAACGGCAACAGCCTGATCAAGCTGACCCCGATTACCGGTCGCTCCCATCAGTTGCGGGTACACATGCTGGAGCTGGGTCACCCCATCCTCGGCGACAACCTCTACGCCAACCCGGATGCGCTGACGGCTGCACCGCACCTTTATCTTCATGCGGCCAGCCTGACCATCAGCCACCCCCGCAGCGGCGAGCGGATGACCTTCGAGGCACCGGCCCCTTTCCCGGTCTGAGCCTGACAGGTAACAACCAAATAAAAAGAAAGCCCCCATCGAGAGATGGGGGCTTTTTTATCGCTCAGACGCGGATATCGATCTTGCTTCCGAGGGAAGCACTGGCCGATGTCGGCGCTGCCGGAGCGGATTGCGCTGCTGTTTCCAGCAGTTTCAGTGCGGATTCGCCTTCCTGGGTCTGCTGCTTTTTGGCCAGGCTGGCCACCATCAGTGCAGAACCGAACGACGCATTTGCAGAACTAGAAATATCCATTGTGTACCTCCTGCCAAGAGACTATCGGCCGGGCCCGGTGAGACATGAGCCATATCGTTCAACGCAGATATGCCTTGTCCGGCGAGCGCCGGGCCAACCAGCGCTCTTCCATCTCCAGCAATGTCTGATAGGCCTTTTCAGCATGCTCCGGGCGACTGAACAGATATCCCTGCCCATACAGATGTATGTCGGTCAATGAGCGCAGCACATCGAGCTGCCCCTGGGTCTCGATCCCTTCACATACCAGTTTCTTGCCAAGCATGGAGCCCATACGGCAGATGTTGGCGACCAGTTCGGCCGCCTCGATGGAGGTGTCGATACCCTGAATGAAGGACCTGTCTATCTTCACCTTGCTCACCGGCAGCTTCTGCAGATAGCTGAGGGAGGAGTAGCCGGTGCCGAAGTCGTCAAGGGCCAGATGCACACCCTGCTGGCTGAGATCCTGCATCAACTGCAGCGAGTTCTTGACCTCGCGCATGGTGGTGTCTTCCGTCACCTCCAGCACCAGGCTGGACGCAGGGATATGGTGCTCCATCAGCGCTCTGGCCACCAGCTTCAACAGGTTGCGCTGGTACATGCCCGGGGAGATGTTCACGCACATCTGCAAGTCCACCAAACCCAGGTGCTGCCACTGATGCAGTTGCTCACATGCGGTATTCAATACCCAACCACCCAGTTTCTCGGCCAGCTGGAACTCTTCCGCCACCTGGATCACCTCGTTGGGGGGAATAAAGCCAAGCTCGGGATGGCGCCAGCGCAGCAGCGCCTCCACGGCTTCACAGCGGCCACTTTCCAGATTGACGATGGGCTGGTAATAGAGCTCGAGCGCATTGTGCTCCAGCGCCATCACCATGTCAGACGCAAGATGCTTGCGCCTGGCCGTCTCGTTGAGCAGGGAACTGTCATAGATGACATAGGGAACATGGGTCTTGCGGCTGTGAGAGAGGGCCTGCTCCGCCCGGCTGAGCAACTCCTGGGTCTGGTTGCTGTCGGTCGGGAAGAAGGCGATACCGATACCGACCTCAAGCCGGAAAGGGTAGTTGTCGATGATGATGTCTTGCTTGATGGAGTGGAGCACTCTGGCCACGAGCTCCCTGACCTGACGAAGATCGCTCCCCTCCCGTTGCAGCATGGCAAGCTGATCTCCCCCCAAACGCGCCACCCACTCCCCGTTTTCGCACAGGGCGCGCAGCCGCTTTGCCACCTCTTGCAGCAGAAGGTCCCCTGTGTTGTAGCCAAACTTGCTGTTGATATCGCGAAAGTCGTTGATATCGACCAGCACCAATCCGAAGGAAGTGTCACGGGTGACATAGGCATCCATCTTTTCCAGCAGCGCCAGCCGGTTGGCGAGCCCGGTGAGGGGATCGATCCTAGCGGTCCTGAAATGGCGCCTGGCTTCTCGCACCAGCAGGCCGCTGAGCAGAATGACGGACACCACCAGCCCCGACACCATGAACAGCAGGGCATTGCGCAACTGGCCAAAACGCGCGTCGTTGCCCGTATAGACGTTGATGTTGTTCTGCATGACGGAAGCAAGAGAGTAAGAGAGGGGTTCCTGCAGGGGCGCCAGTGTCATCATGACTTGCTGGTAATCCGGCGTCCCCGGTTTGAGCTTGACCAAATCAGGCTCCAGCTTGCGGATACTGCTTTCAGTCAGTTTCACCAGCCGCAGCGTCTTCGGATTGTCCGCGAGGCTTTTTCTCAATTGGCCGCTCAGGAGGATGGGGGTACGACTCCAGAGAATGTCATAGCGGAGCAGCAGGGCTTCCTGGTCTATGCCGCCATAGTGGTAAATCTCGACGGCATTGAGAAAGCGGCCCAGCTCGAGCTGCAACTGCATCAATGCCCAGGAGACGTCATAGGTGTACTTCTCCATCACCCGGGTCGCATTTTGTATCTGCACCAGGCAATAGAGGGTGCTACCCGTGAACAACAGAATGGATAGATAAAGAACGCCGAGTAAGGGCCAGGCCCTGGTCTTCGCTTTCACCCAGTACTCCCGTAAACCACCGTTTTTACTGCTGAATGTCGATCGCACTCAGTTGCCAGATCATCATGTCGGTGAACTCGGAACGCCTGAGTTCGGGATGCTGATCCAGTGGCAGGATAAACCAGAGCGGCCCCTTGTCACGTACCCGCATGGTCATCCCGTCATCCTGCCAGGCCAGGATAGGATCGTATTGCTTGACCTTATCCCAGTTGATCCGGATCTGGAAACTGTTCAGGGCGGTGAGCGTGATGCTCTTGCCGTTGGCCTTCACCTCCGTCAGCACGTCCGCCAGTTTCGGCCCCACGTATTTGTGCGGTTTGTCCACCCAGGGATTGCTCGTCACCACCTCATGCTGCGGCAGTGCCTGGATCATGGCCATATCGAACAGCACCTCTCCATCTGCCGGATCGGCAGGGTCCAGATTCCCCGTCACCTTGAGAATGACCGGCCCCTGTGGTGTCGCCTGCGCCATGCCCGGCAAGGCCAGGGAAAGGAGTAACGGGAGAAGCCCTAAGTATCGCATGTTCACCTCAGATCATTTCACTATCAACAACTTCAGCTTAGTAGCACTAAAAAAAACGGCCCGCAAAAGCGAGCCGTTTGATGACTTGACGGGATTACATCATACCCATACCGCCCATGCCACCCATATCAGGCATGGCAGGTGCATCTTTCTTCGGCAGCTCGGAGATCATGCACTCTGTGGTGATCATCAGGCCAGCGACGGACGAGGCGAACTGCAGGGCAGAACGGGTTACCTTGGTCGGATCCAGGATACCCATGGCCAGCATGTCGCCGTACTGTTCGGTGTAGGCGTTGTAACCGTAGTTGCCTTCACCGTTCTTCACGGCATTGGCGATAACGGAGGCTTCTTCGCCGGCGTTGATGACGATTTGACGCAGCGGGGCTTCCATGGCGCGCAGGGCAACCTTGATGCCGACGTTCTGGTCTTCGTTGTCACCACGCAGGGAGGCCAGCTTGGCAGCAACGCGCACCAGCGCTACACCACCACCGGCAACCACGCCTTCTTCCACGGCTGCGCGAGTGGCGTGCAGGGCATCGTCAACACGGGCTTTCTTCTCTTTCATTTCAACTTCAGTGGCAGCCCCCACCTTGATCACGGCAACACCGCCGGCCAGCTTGGCCACGCGCTCTTGCAGCTTCTCACGGTCGTAATCGGAAGAGGTCTCTTCGATCTGCTGACGGATCTGGGCCACGCGGCTTTCGATCAGGGCAGCATCACCCACGCCATCGATGATGGTGGTGTTCTCTTTGGTGATGACGATGCGCTTGGCACGGCCCAGATCTTCCAGGGTCGCTTTTTCCAGCTCCATGCCCACTTCTTCGGAGATCACGGTACCACCGGTCAGGATGGCGATATCCTGCAGCATGGCCTTGCGGCGATCACCGAAGCCCGGCGCCTTGACGGCGGCCACTTTCACGATGCCACGCATGGTGTTGACCACCAGGGTCGCCAGTGCTTCGCCTTCCACGTCTTCGGCCACGATGATCAGCGGTTTGCCCGCCTTGGCCACACCTTCCAGCACCGGCAGCATTTCGCGGATGTTGGAGACTTTCTTGTCCACCAGCAGGATGAAGGGGTCATCCAGTTCGACGGAGCCGGTTTCCGGCTTGTTCACGAAGTAAGGGGAGAGGTAGCCGCGGTCGAACTGCATGCCTTCTACCACAGCCAGCTCGTCGTCCAGGCCCTGACCGTCTTCCACGGTGATGACGCCGTCACGACCGACCTTGTCCATGGCTTCGGCAATCAGCTTGCCGACCTTCTCGTCGGAGTTGGCGGAGATGGTGCCTACCTGGGCGATGGCATTGTTGTCGGCACAAGGGGTGGACAGAGCTTGCAGCTCGGCAACGGCAGCCACAACGGCCTTGTCGATACCACGCTTCAGATCCATGGGATTCATGCCGGCGGCAACGGCCTTCAGGCCTTCATTGACGATGGCTTGAGCCAGTACGGTGGCAGTGGTGGTACCGTCACCGGCGGCGTCATTGGCCTTGGAGGCGACTTCCTTGACCATCTGGGCACCCATGTTCTGGAACTTGTCTTCCAGTTCGATTTCACGGGCAACGGAGACGCCATCCTTGGTGATGGTCGGGGCGCCGAAGGACTTGTCCAGCACCACGTTGCGGCCTTTCGGGCCCAGGGTCACCTTGACGGCATCGGCCAGGATGTTGACGCCTTCCAGCATTTTGATGCGAGCTTCGTTGCCAAACTTAACTTCTTTAGCTGCCATGTTCTTCAATCCTTAAATCAATTCGGGAAAAGAGGGAGGGTGATTACTCTTCGACAATCGCCAGGATGTCGGTCTCGGACAGGATCAGTACGTCCTGGCCATCCAGCTTTTCGGTCTTCACGCCGTAGCCTTCGTTGAAGATCACCTTGTCACCCACCTTGACGGCCAGTGCTTTGACATCCCCATTGTCCAGAATTCGACCAGTCCCCACGGCAAGAACTTCACCACGGGTGGACTTCTGGGCCGCAGTGCCAGTCAAGACGATGCCGCCAGCGGATTTGGCTTCAGCTTCGATGCGCTTGATGATGACGCGGTCGTGCAGTGGACGAATTTTCATCGATAACTCTCCCAAAATGAGTCTCTGTGTTGCTTGAGGAATGGCCGCAATCGGCCAAATTTGTCATGCCCCTGATCTGGGGCAACAGGGCTAGCCCTTCAAGGGCAAATACAAAAAAAATATTTTCACGTACTATGAACACCTTCGATGGATCACCCATCCCCAATCAGGAAGGCGGATGGAGACGGCCAGCATTCAGGCCCAAAGCACCTAGAGACTCTGCCTTGAGCCGACCCAACCCCATGCTGACCGCCCCCATGACGCCCATGCTGCTGCGCATGACGGGCCCCATGATCCTGGGCATCATCGCTATCCTGGCCTTCAACCTGGTCGATACCTTCTTCATCGGCATGCTGGGTACCCAGGCGCTGGCCGCCATCAGCTTCACCTTCCCGGTCACCTTTGTCGTCACCTCCCTGACCATGGGGCTGGGAGCGGGCCTGTGCGCCCTGCTCGGTCATGCCCTGGGGCAGGGTCGCCATGACGAGGCTGCCCGCATCACCACAGACTGCCTGTTCCTCGCCGTCATCCTGGTGAGTCTGCTTGCCGGACTGGGGGCAATGACCATTACCCCTCTGTTCACCCTGCTGGGGGCCAGCCCCGAGCTCATCTCCCTCATCCACGACTACATGCTCATCTGGTATCTGACCGTCCCCATGCTGGTCGTGCCCATGGTCGGCAATGCGGCTATCCGGACGACGGGGGATACCAAGACCCCCAGTCTGGTGATGGGGGTCGCCGGTCTGGTCAACGGCGTGCTGGATCCTCTGCTCATCTTCGGGCCGGGCCCCTTCCCCGAGTGGGGCATTCGGGGAGCCGCCATCGCCACTTCCCTCTCCTGGTTGATGGCCATGCTGGTCAGCCTCCATCTGCTGCGCAAGCGGGAGACGCTGCTGACCAGGCGCCTCTCTCCCCGCCCTCAGCTGCTGGCCCATTGGCGCGCCCTGCTCCATGTGGCGGTGCCCGCATCGTTTACCAACATGCTCAACCCACTGGCCAACGCCGTGTTGATGATCATTTTCGCCGGGCTCGGAACCGAGGTGGTCGCCGCCTACGGCGCGGCATCCCGGGTCGAGGCCTTGCTGCTCATCGTGATGATGGCGCTCTCTTCCGTGCTGGCCCCCTTCATCTCGCAGAACTGCGGCGCCGGGAATCCGGCCCGAGCCAAGGCCGCCCTGCTGCTCTGCATGCGCTTCGCCCTGCTGTTCCAGCTTGGGGTCTACGTGCTGACCTGGCTTCTCGCCCCCTTCATCGCCGATCTGTTCAGCGATCATCCGCAAGTGGTGCGACTCATCGTGCTCTATCTGCATCTGGTCCCCATTGGCTACGGCTTTCAGGGCATGGTGATGCTGCTGGCCTCGGCCCTCAACGGCGTCAGGGCCTCGGCGGTGTCACTGCTGATAAACGGCATCAGACTGTTTGTCTTCTTGCTGCCAGGGTCCTGGCTGGGGGCAAAACTGGGGGGAGAACAGGGGATTTATCTGGGGATGCTGCTGGCGAACCTGGCCGCCGGATTGCTGGCATGGGGGTATGCCCGCCACAGATTCGAGCGGCTGTGCCATCAGGGGAGATCCTGACGGCACAGCCCGAGGCTCGTGATTACTCTTTGCGTTCGAACTCCCCTTCGATGGTGTTGCCACCCCCTCGCGGGGATTGTCCGGGCCTGTCATCGCCGGGACCCGGCTCGAACGGCTGCTGGCGAGCCTGGAAGCCCCCCATCTGCATCCTGAACTGATTGCTGCCAATCAGCTTGTCGGCCAGCATGTTGCGCAGCCAGGGCTGCAGCAGCAGGATGCCGACAATATCGCTCACAAATCCCGGGATAATCAGCAACAAGCCCGCCAGCGCCAGCATCATGCCACCCATCACCTCGCGGCCGGGCATCTCCCCCAGCTGCATCTTCTGCTGGGCAGTGAGCAGAGTCTTGATCCCCTCGCTGCGCACCAGCGACGATCCCAGCACGGCGGTCAGCACCAGCAAGCCAACGGTCGGCAAGGCCCCGATCACGGAGCCCACCTTGATCATGACGGTGAGCTCCAGCAATACCAGCCCGACCAACAACAGTAACAACTTGCCCATAGCAACCTCGGAGCGATGAATGAATGGACCCGGGGTGTCCGGCCGGCAGCCGCACATCGCTGATGCTGACGCGCCGGGTTCAGGTCTTCTGACATTAAAATGGGGCTGGTTGATCATTTTTCAAGCCTCTCCTGCCGCAGGCCCCGGAATACGGATAAATATTTGTCCGCCCAACTGGGATTGAGGTGGTTGTTCTGTCAAAGTTAATCGCCCGATTGCAATATCTGTTTAATGACCACAAGAAATTTGAGGTTGCCTCAAATTTAGTGATCCAGGTCTAATACCGGATACCTCAATTGGGGTAACATCAACACCAGTCATTGCACAGGGAGCAACTGGCTCCCAACTGCCCCACCCGATGTGTGGTGCTTCAGGATGAAATGTGCGTAGGGAAATCGCGACCACTCGGTGAGGATCGTTTCCATTTATTTGATTTCTGAGGCATAACAATGAGCGACATCAAGAACGTCCGCATTGAAGAAGACCTGCTGGGCACCAAAGAAGTTTCCAACGACCTCTACTACGGCGTGCACACCCTGCGCGCTGTTGAGAACTTCAAGATCAGCACTCAGAAGATTTCTGACGTTCCCGAGTTTGTTCGTGGCATGGTCCTGACCAAGAAGGCGGCTGCACTGGCCAACGGTGAGCTGGGCACCATCCGTCCCGAGATCGCAGACAAGATTGTCGAAGCCTGCGACCTGATGCTGAACACCGGCAAGTGCTTCGATCAGTTCCCGGTCGATGTCTATCAGGGCGGCGCCGGTACCTCCGTCAACATGAACACCAACGAAGTGCTGGCCAACATCGCCCTCGAGCTGATGGGACTTGAAAAGGGTCGCTACGACGTCATCAACCCCAACGATCACGTCAACAAGTGCCAGTCCACCAACGATGCCTACCCCACCGGTTTCCGCGTGGCCGTGGTCAACAGCACCGACACCACCCTGCACGCTCTGGAAGCCCTCATCGCCGCCTTCGATGTCAAAGCCAAGGAATTCAAACATATCCTGAAAATGGGCCGTACCCAGTTGCAGGACGCCGTGCCCATGACCCTGGGTCAGGAGTTCCACGCCTTCGCCGTCACCCTGCGTGAAGAGATCAAATCCATCAAGCGTTGCCAGGAGCTGCTGCTGGAAGTGAACCTGGGCGCCACCGCCATCGGTACCGGTCTGAACACCCCGCCCGAGTACTCCGGTCTTGCCATCAAGCGTCTGGCCGAGATCACCGGTCGTGCCTACGTACCGGCAGAGGACCTCATCGAAGCGACCTCCGACTGTGGCGCCTATGTGATGCTGCACGGTGCGGTCAAGCGCCTGGCCATGAAGCTCTCCAAGATCTGTAATGACCTGCGTCTGCTCTCCTCCGGCCCGCGCACCGCGCTCAAAGAGATCAACCTGCCGGAAATGCAGGCTGGCTCCTCCATCATGCCGGCCAAGGTCAACCCGGTCATTCCGGAAGTGGTCAACCAGTCCTGCTTCAAGGTATTCGGCAACGACGTCACCATCACCTTCGCCGCCGAGGCCGGTCAGCTGCAGCTGAACGTCATGGAGCCGGTGATTGGTCAGGCCATGTTCGAATCCCTGAGCCTGATGGAAAAAGCCTGCATCTCCCTGCGCGAGAAGTGCGTGGAAGGCATCACCGCCAACCCGGACATCTGCATGAACCACGTGCTGAACTCCATCGGCATCGTGACCTACCTGAACCCCTTCATCGGTCACCATGAAGGCGACATCGTCGGCAAGATCTGTGCCCAGACCGGCAAGAACGTCCGCGAAGTCGTGCTGGAACGCGGCCTGCTGACCGCCGAACAGCTGGACGAGATCCTCTCCATCGAGAACCTGATGAACCCGCAATACAAAGCCAAGCGTTACACCCGCGAAGCCACCGTATAAGCGAGCAGATGGGCCGGGGTTATCCCGGCCCATTTAAAGTCAATTCCCGAGCGGTCTCCCCACAGCCCCATCGGGAATTGGCTTTTCAGCCTAATAAAACCTAAAAAAACTGGAAAATGGAGTGTTCGCTATGATTGGAATCGAGTTACTTGTCGTGCTCGCCGCTATCTATCTGGGGGCCCGGATAGGCAGCATAGGTATCGGCTTTGCCGGTGGTCTGGGGGTACTGGTGCTGACCTGGGGGCTGGGCATGCCCATCCCGAGCGATCAGCTGGTGACCTATCTCCCGTGGGACGTGATCATGATCATCGCGTCCGTCATCTGCGCCATCGCCTGTATGCAGCTGGCCGGCGGGATGGATTATCTGGTGCACCTGGCCGAAAAAGCCCTGCGCAAGAATCCCAAGCACATCACCTTCGCCGCGCCGGTCGTCACCTACCTGATGACCATGCTGGCCGGGACCGGTCACACCGCCTTCTCCACCCTGCCGGTGATCGCCGAAGTGGCCAAAGAGCAGGGCATTCGCCCCTCTCGTCCGCTCTCCATCGCGGTCGTTGCCTCCCAGATTGCCATCACCGCCTCCCCCATCTCGGCGGCCGTGGTCGCTTTCTCCGGCATGCTGGAGCCGCTTGGCGTCGACTACCTGACCCTGCTGGCCATCTGCATCCCGTCCAGCTTCATCGCCTGTCTGTTGGGGGCCTTCATCGCCAACCTGCTGGGCAAGCCGCTGGATCAGGACGAAGTCTATCTGGAGCGCAAAGCCAAGGGACTCATCAAGCTGCGCGGTACCAGCCAGGTTGAGATCAAGCCTTATGCCAAGCTCTCCGTCGGCATCTTCGTCGCCTCCATCGTGGCCGTGATGGCCTATGCCACCGCCATCTCCGGCAACGTCGGCCTCATCAGCAGCCCGCCGATCCCCCGCGATGGCGCCATCATGGGCATCATGCTCTCCGCCGCCACCCTGATGGTACTGTTCTGCAAACTGGACGCGGCCCAGATCACCAACATGCCGACCTTCAAGTCCGGTATGTCCGCCTGTATCTGCGTGCTGGGCGTGGCCTGGCTGGGCAACGTCTTCGTGAAGGGCAACATGGTCGAGATCCAGGCGTTCGCTGGCGATCTGCTGAGCCAATACAGCTGGCTGCTGGCCGTGGTGCTGTTCTTCTCCTCCATGCTGCTCTACTCGCAAGGCGCCACCACCAAGGCCCTGATGCCTGCCGCCCTGGCACTGGGTGTCAGCCCGCTGGCGGCCATCGCCTCCTTCGCCGCCGTGAGCGCCCTGTTCGTGCTGCCGACCTACCCGACCCTGCTGGCCGCGGTCGAGATGGACGACACCGGCTCCACCCGCATCGGCAAGGCCGTGTTCAACCACCCCTTCTTCATCCCGGGTGTGGCCACCATCGCCATGGCAGTGGCGCTCGGCTTCTTCTTCGGTGGTCTCATCCTCTGACCGATGAACCACCCCATGCAAAACGGCCCGAACGGGCCGTTTTTTTATGCCCGGCCACCGCCGGGC
>NZ_JBFOCN010000095.1:135117-243842 GCF_040907815.1 Aeromonas sp. s6 | reverse complement strand
AAAAAGCCGCTCCCGGGAGCGGCTTTCGTCATCTTGGCGGCATCCTCAGGCCGTGGTCTGGCGGGTACCGAAATAGTCAGCCAGGAAGTCGTCGAACGACAGGCTGTCACTGCGTTCCCGCTCCCGCTGCTTGGCCAGGGAGTCCCGTGCCTCGCCAGCAAAATAGGCCTCGTCCCAGTACTGCAGATCGCCGGCCAGCATCTCTTCCCGGTAGCGGCTCGCCAGCGCATCGCCGAAGCAGCCGTTGTCCTGGCCGCTTGAAAGCAACTGCTTGAGCAGGCGGGCGGAGTAGGTCTGCTCGGGGTCGAGCAGCTTCTCACGGTGCATCGCCAGCGTCTCGCGATAGCGGTTGCGACCACAGCAGCGATCCAGCAGCGCTGCGACCTCGGCCAGCTCGTCGAACAGCTTGAGGCCGTACTCCTTGAGGCCGATGGCATTGCCCTGTTCATCTTCAAGCGTCAGGCCGGGGCGACGCCCCTCCAGCACCACCTTGTTCTGGTTGCGGCGGTTGCGGGCAACCTCGTCATCCGAGAGCACGGGGGACGGGCGCAACAGGCACCAGACCAGGAAGAGATCGAAGAAGCGGATCTGATCCACCTCGATACCGAACGGGGTAAAGGGATTGACGTCCACCGTGCGCAGCTCGATGTATTCGATGCCGCGCTGCTCCAGCGCATCCGAGGGCTTCTCGCCGCTGCGGGGAGTACGCTTGGGGCGGATCGGCGCGTAGAGCTCGTTCTCCAGCTGCAGCACGTTGTCGTTGAGCTGGCGGTACTCGCCGTTTACCTTGACCCCTATCCTGGCGAAGTCGGGATCATGGGTGTTGATGGCTCGGCGCAGACTGCTCACATAGGCCGGCAGGCTGTCATGACTGATCTTGAGCCCCGCCTGGGCGCTGTTGGTGTAACCGAGATCGGACAGGCGCAGAGCCGTGGCATAGGGCAGGTAAAGGGTGCCCTTGCCGGTTTTCTGGAACGGCAGGCTGCTCTTGCGCCCCTTGAGGAAGGAGTCGCAGATGGCAGGAGACGCGCCGAACAGATAGGGCACCAGCCAGCCGAAGCGGTAGACGTTGCGAATAAGCCCCATGTACTTGTCGGAGATGAAGCGCTGGCTGCAGCAGCCCTCTCCCACCAGATCCTGCCACTCGCACCAGAAGCTGTCCGGCATGGAGAAGTTGAAGTGCACCCCGGCGATCACCTGCATCAGGCTGCCGTAGCGGTTCTTCAGCCCCTGGCGATAGAGGGTCTTCATCCGTCCGATGTTGGAACTGCCGTACTGGGCCAGGCGGATGCTCTCCTCGTCACCGACGAAGCAGGGCATGGAGAGGGGCCAGATCCGCTCCTCTCCCAGATGATGAATGGTGTGGCGGTGAATGTCGCCGAGCTGCTCGATCAGGCTCTCGATGGAGTCGGTGGCCGGCGTGATAAACTCCAGCAGGCTCTCGGAGTAATCGGTGGTGATGTTGGCATGGGTCAGGGCCGACCCCAGGCTTCTGGGGTGATCGGTCTGGGCCAGGGTCCCTTCGGGGGTGATGCGCAGACATTCGCGCTCGATCCCGCGCCGGATCCCCTTGAGGGCGGTCACCCGTTCCGGGGTGCCCAGCGCAGCCAGCAACTCGGTGAGCGACAAGCTAGTAGTAGTCATATTCACGGCTCATGTGTGGCCGCCCCACCCGGGGCGGCACTTATTGTTGCGACGCCCCTCAGGGCAGTTGCAGTGGATAGATGGGAAGATGAAGCTCGCTCAGGGGTTTTTCAAGCTTTTGCTTGTCTCCCACCACCACAATCACCATCTCGGCCGGATCCAGCCAGCGGGCTGCACTGGCCTTCAGCGTCTCGGGTGACACCGTTTTGATCAGGTTGTTCTGGGCCTGCACATAGTCCGGCTTCAGGTCGTACATGATCATCTGCAGCAGGAAGCCAGCCTTCTGCCCCAGGGTCTCGTAGGAGAGCGCATCCTGCTGGGAGACGGCGCTGCGCATGTAGGCCAGCTCCACCGGGGTCGGCCCGCTCTTGCGGTAGCCGTCCATCTCCTTGAGGAACTGGCGGATGGCATCCACGGTCGCATCGGTGCGCACATTGGCGCCGGTCGCGAAGATACCCGCCTCGCGGTTGGCCTGGAAGCCCGAGCTGGCACCATAGGTGTAGCCCTTGTCTTCCCGCAGGTTGAGGTTGATGCGGCTGTTGAAGTTGCCACCCAGGTTGAAGTTCATCAGGTTGGCGATGAAATAGTCTCCCGTGGTGTCAAACGGCATGGCGCGGCGGCCGATGCGGATCACCGACTGGGGGGCTCCCGGCTTGTCCACCAGATAGATGCCTGGCTTGGCCTGCTCTCCCCTGGGCTTGAGATCCCCCAGGGTCGGGGCGGCCCCCTGCCACTGGGTCAGGAAGGCGAGACCGGATTCCACCTGCTGGGCAGTCACATCACCTGTCACCACCACCTTGGCATTGGTCGGATTGTAATAGGCCTCATAGAAGCGCTTCACATCCGCCAGGGTCAGCTTCTCCACGTCCGCCAGCACCCCGTCAGAGGGTTGGCCGAGGCGGTTCTGCTTGCCATAGACCAGTTCGCGGAACGCCTGACCCGCCAGCCACTCGGGTTGCTGCTCGCTCTGTTTCATGCCTTGCAGCATCTGGGTCTTGAGCCGCTCGAAGTCCGCTTCCCGCAGGCCGGGTTGCAGCAGCACTTCCCGCACCAGCGCCAGGGTTTCAGGCAGCTTGTCCGCCAGACTGCTGATGGTGATGAGGTTGTTGTACTGGGCGCTGGAGACGCTGATGCTGGCGCCGAGTTTTTGCAGCTCGTCGCTCAGCTCGGCCTCGGAGAGGCGCGTCGTCCCCTGCTCCAGCATGGCGGCGGTGAGGCTGGCCAGCCCCAGCTCTCCCTTGCCTTCGGCCCGGATGCCACCCGGCAGGGCGATCATGATGGAGACGGCCGGGATCTCGTCGCTGTGGGTGCCGATGATATCGATCCCCTTGTCGAGCTTGCCACGCCAGATGGCGGGCACCTTGACGCTCACCGCATCGGCCGCCTTGGGCTGCACGCTGCGATCGAAGTCATCTTTCACCGGCCGCTCGGCCAGCACCTTGTCATGCTTGCTGTAATCCGGCAGCTCCCGCTTGGCGGGAGTGAAGTTCGGGGTCGCGGCCTGCCAGTCGCTCTTGCCCTTGGGCACCACGCTCAGCACCACGGCAGGCTTGTTCTGGATGAACTTGTCGTAGGCAGCCTTGACGTCAGACCCCTTGACCCGGGCGATGGCATCCAGATTCTTGAACACATAGTCGGGATCCCGGGCCAGCACCTGCCCCATGGCAAGCTGGCTGACCTTGCCCTCGATGCTGTCGAGTCCCCAGATGGCGGACGCGCGATAGCTGCTGATGGCCTTCTCCAGATCCGCGGGCTTGATGCCGCGCTGGGCGAACTCGCCGATCACCTTGTCCACCTCGCCCTTGAGGGTCTTGAGGCTGCCATCCGCCGCCGGATTGGGGTAGGCATAGACCGTCAGGGTACAGGCAAGCTCTTCGCAGGAGTGGGAGGCGCCCGCCTCGATGGCCTTGCCGGTTTTCACCAGGGACTGGTAGAGCATGGAGCTGGCAGAGCCCCCCAACACATCGGCAAAGATGTCCAGCGCCGGCTCCTGCGGGTCACCCAGGGAGACGGTCGGATAGCTGATATACAGGAGCGGCAGATGTACCTTGTCTTCCAGCGTCACGTAGCGGGTTGCCGGCAGGGTGGCAGGCTGAGGCGTCGGTTCGGCCACGTCCGGACCGCGCGGGATGGAACCGAAGTACTGTTCAATCCAGGCCAGCGCCTGCTTGGTATCAAAGTCGCCGCCCAGGGTCAGGGTCGCGTTGTTGGGGCCGTACCAGCGCAGGAAGAACTGCTTGAGGTCGTTGACGTCGACCCGGTCGAGATCCTCCACATAACCGATGGGTTGCCAGGAGTAGGGGTGGGTGCGCGGATAGAGTGCCTCCCCCACCCGCTCGCCCACCAGGCCATAAGGCTGGTTGTCGATACGCTGGGCCCGTTCGTTCTTGACGGTGGCGCGCTGGATCTCGAACTTCTTCTGGCTCACCGCATCGAGCAGGAAGCCCATGCGATCCGCCTCCAGCCAGAGCACCTTCTCCAGCTGGTTGGCCGGCACGGTTTCGTAGTAGTTGGTACGGTCCTTGTTGGTGGTGCCGTTCATGTCACCGCCCGCCTCGTTGATGATCCGCATGTGTTCCTGATCACCAACGTGCTTGGAGCCCTGGAACATCATGTGCTCGAAGAAGTGGGCAAAGCCCGACTTGCCCACGGTTTCCCGGGAGGAACCGACGTGATAGGTGACGTCCAGATGCACCAGGGGATCGGAGTGGTCGGGGGCCAGGATCACGGTCAAACCGTTGTCCAGCTTGTACATCTGGTAGGGAATGCCGAGCTTGCCCTCCTGCTTGACCTGCTCGGACACCAGGGTCGGGGCCGCCAGCACGGGAAGGGAAAAGCCCAGCAGCATGCTTAATGGAATGAGTTTGTTCACGGGTACCTCGTGAGTGACAAAAGGGCTAGAAGATCTGACTGGCCAGCAGAAACACCAGGGCATAACGAAGCAATTTGCCGAGCCCGATCAAGATGAGGGAGCGCCAGAAGGAGAGGCGCAGCCAACCAGCCAGCAGACAGAGACCATCGCCGACCACAGGCGTCCAGGCAAGCAGCAGACACCAGTGGCCATGACGTTTGAGCCAACCAAGGGCTTTTTGTTCCCCACGGTCTTGAAAATCTTCCGGTTTTTTCTTGTGGGTGGCGAGCCAGCCGAGCCACCAGGTGGTCATGGAACCCAGGGTATTGCCCAGCGTCGCCCAGAAAAGCAGGCTGGTCATGCTCCACTCCCCCTTGGCCGCCATGGCGCCCAGCAGCACTTCCGAGCTGCCGGGCAACAGGGTGGCGGAGGTGAAGGCGCTCAGAAACAACCCTCCCAGCCCCATCCCGGTGAAGTCTATCATCCGGGCTGGCCGTCTGCGGCGGACATGCGCAGCAACAGCTTGCCGCGCACATGGCCCTGCTCGATGGCCTGATGGGCCAGCGCCCCTTCTGCCAGCGTGTATTCACCAGAGACAGTGATCTTCACCTCCCCCTGGCGAAGCAGCGTCAGCATCTGGGTCAGCTGCGTTCGATCGGGATGGACCAGCATGCCGACAACCTCGACGCCAAGCTCGGCCCCCGCGTCCTTGATCTGCTGGGCCGTGATGGTGGGGACCGTCACCAGACGGCCGCCCGGCTTGACGCAGGCCAGCGCCGCCTTGCCGCTCTCGCCCCCCACCAGATCCAGCACCAGATCGAACGGACCATCGGTGATCGCTTCGGTGCACCACCCGGCCTGGTGGTAATCCACCATCCGGCTCGCCCCGAGACTATGAAGGAAGCTGTGATTGTCGCCGCTTGCCGTGGCAACCACGTGGGCACCATAGGCGGCGGCAAACTGCACCGCCAGGTGGCCGACGCCACCGGCACCGGCCAGGATCAGTACCCGTTGCCCCGACTGCAGGCCACCGTGCTCCAGCAGCCCCTGCCAGGCGGTGAGACCCGCCAGCGGTAGGGCCGCTCCCTGCCTGAGGCTCACCCCATCGAGCTTGACCAGCTCCTCCTCGCGGGCCACCACGGATTCGGCATATGCACCGGCGGCGAGGGGGAAACCCACCATGCCGCACACCTGATCCCCCTCGGCCAGGGAGGTCACGCCGGGCCCCACCTTTTCCACCACGCCGGCCACGTCATAACCCGGCGTCCAGGGCAGGTTGTCCTTGTTCTGGGCGGCCGCCCAGCCGAGACCGGCCCGGGTCTTGGCATCGATGGGGTTGACCCCCGCAAAGCAGATGCGCACCCGGACCTCTCCCTCCGCGGGCACCTTGTCCAGGGAAGGGTTGAGCCTGAGTACCGAGGGGTCGCCGAATGCGGTAATCTGTAGCTGCGTCATTGCACAATCCATCCTGTTGATTGATCAAGGGTCAACAGAATAACAGCGAGGACACCATGGCTCGAATGTTTCTTATTCCTCTGTTGCTGGCCCTGGGGTGGTGGGCGTTTCTGCTCTACTTCCGCATTCCGCTCAAACAGGGGGCCAAGGGCTTTTACTGGATCATCGGCATCGGCGGCGGGCTTGCCGCCTTCCTCAGCCTGATGATGGTGCTCACTCACTAGGGTTCGGGGACAAGGGGGAAGAAGAGAAGATGCTGCATGGACTGAACCATCTCACGCTGACAACCGGCGATCTCGACAGCAGCGTTGCCTTTTATGTCGACTTGCTGGGATGTCGCCCCAGGGTGAGATGGGCACGGGGAGCCTATCTCACCCTCGGCGATCTCTGGCTCTGTCTCTCCTGCGATCCTCCCCAACCGGCCAGAGATTACAGCCATGTCGCGTTTGGCATCTCGCCTGAACAGTTTCCAGCCTTCTGCGCCCGTCTGCGCGCGGCGGGCGTCGTGGAGTGGAAGAAGAACAGCAGCGAAGGGGATTCACTCTATCTGCTGGATCCCGACGGGCACCGACTGGAAATCCATGCAGGCAACCTGGATAGCCGCCTCGCCTCTCTCAGACAGCAACCCTATGAGGGTCTTATCTGGTTCGACTGAGCCGAATTCACCCCTGCTCGGCACGAAGATGGTAGTGACGATTGCTGCCCTGCCCCAGCACGCCCTGCGCCAACAGATGCTGGAACACCCGGTCCACCTCCTCCAGAGACAGTGACAATGCCTCTGCCACCTTGCGTTTGCTGCATTTGAGCTCGCCGCTCTCCAGCGCGCCGCGCACCTGGGCGACCACGGCTGGCTCGGGCATGGGTCTGCTGATGGCTGGCGGCTCCGGGGTCGGCACTGCGACCCGGGCCTCGGCTTGCGCCTTCTCCCGTTGCCACATCCATTGACGGCGGAAGCGGTTCTCCTCACCGATCAGGCTGACGAAAAAGGCACCAAACGCATCGAGCAGGATAGACAGGAAGCAGACCAGCAGGAACTGCACCTGGCCGATGCTCATGCCCACCCCGTCCGCCAGACTGCTCATCAGCCCCAGCATGGAGGACTGCTCCCCCAGCGGCTTGGCGTCCCGCTCCTGGCGCAGCTCGTCCTGACGCAGCCTGAGCTTGGTGTTGGCCTGCTGCAGACCGCTGACGCCGCTCGAGATACGCGCCATCTCGATGTATTTGCGGGCCGCCTCTTCGTTGAGCTGGATCTGCCGCTCTATGCTGGCTATCTGCTCGTCGAAACGGGCTATCTCCCGCTCGTGACGCGCCTGCTGGCTCAGGATGGTGTTGGTGGCGCTGTTGATGCCGCCGATACTGCCCCCGATGGAGATGGCGGCCAGCACGCTGTAGAACAGCAGCGACCAGAAGGCGCCGCCCAGATCCCGCCTCGCCTTGCACTCGCCGTACTCGTACCAGACGTAGAACTTGCCCAGCTCGAAGATGATGGCCAGCCCGCCGAACAGCCACTTCATCAGGGGGTTTTCGTCGATGGAGAGAAACAGCAGCAGGGAGAAGACGATGGAAGCCAGAATGGCCAGCCCGGTAAAACTGTAGACTGTCGTGAGGGCGAACCATCCCTTGGGGTAACGCAATGCGGCGCAAGCCTGTGTAGTCATGATGAAGCGGGAAACATCTGCAGGAAAAGTTGGCTGCCGATTATAGTCGCCACTCCCCCGGAGAGAAGGGCAAATCCCCGAATTCCCGCCGATGGACGATCAGCTGCCCAGAGTGCGACCAAAACGTGCAAATCGGCAGCAGAAAAACACTACAATCGACCCCGTACCTGAAGGACATCTGCGGTTATGCTCGGGTTAAGCCCGCCGCATTACACTCATTTCCACCGAACACGACTCGAGGACATCATGAACAGAACGACGGCTTTGTTGCTCTCTCTTTTTCTGATCACTGGTAGCGCCCTGGCACAGGACGAAGGGAGCCAGACCTTCTCCGTGGATGCGCTGACCTTCAATCTGGACTGGAATGACACGCAGTTTGACTGGTCCCAGAGCAACTGCTTCGATCTCGGGAGCGGTGACACGGCCGCCGCCGACTGCAAGAGGATCAACCTCAGTCTGGAGGACGAGACGCAGCGCAACCAGCCCCCCAGCACCAACCAGATCAGCACGCAACCGGATCAATGATCCCCCTGACAGGAGCCTTGATGCGATGACCCACATGACCATGACTTCCCGCGGCGCACTGCTGCTCTCCCTGCTTCTGGTTCAGGGAATGGCCTTTGCTGCCCCCCCTTCCAAACACGATGACGACATCCGGATCTCCACCGACCAGGGCCGGGTAAGCCTAGATTGGGACGACAAGGAGTACGAGTGGTGGCAGCACAACTGCCTGGATGTCAGCACCCGGACCAGCCGCATCCAGCTCAACTGCGACAACATGGATGGAAAATACCGCGACCATTACAACCGCAGCATTCACAGTGGCAACAACCCGGGTCAGGGCCATGACAAGCCCGGAAACAAGCACGGCGGCAACGGCCACCAAAAACACTGACCAGCATGCCCATGGACATGGTTGAGGGGCCTGTGGCCCCTGGAGTCATGTCCCCTACCAGTAGTTTTCCATGCTGATATTGCCGGGGGCGCGACGCAGGTTCTTGGCAAGCCCCAGCCCGAGCAGGGTCTGCTGAGTCTCTTTCACCATGGCGGGGTTGCCGCAGATCATCACTTGGCTCAACTCGGGGGAGAAGTTCAGCCCCACCCTCGCCTGCAAGCTGCCATCGACGATGGCTGCCGGGATGCGCCCTGCCATCGCCTCCGGCCAGGTCTCACGACTGACGAAGGGAACATAGCGAAAACGCTCGCCATGCTGCTCGGCAAAACTGGCGATAAGCGGCTGATAGCTGAGCTCTTCCCCTTTTCTCACCCCATGTACCAGCACCAGATGCTCGAAGCGGTCGAAGACCTGTCCTTCTGCCAGCATGGCGAGGAAGGGGCCGATGGCGGTGCCGGTTGAGAGCAGCCAGAGATCCCGTCCCGGGGGAATCTCATCCAGGGTCAGAAAACCGGTGGCCTGGGACTGCACCAGCAGGCCGTCGCCCACCTGCAGGGAACCGAGAGAGGGGCTCAGTTCACCGCCGGGGATCTTCACCAGATAGAATTCGTGATAGGGCGTGCCGGGAGGATTGACGAAGGAGTAGGCACGCTGGACTCGACTCTCGCCCTGCTCCAGGGCCAGCTTGGTGAATTGACCCGCCTTGTAGGGGGCAAGTTCCGCCTCCACACGCAGGGAGAGCAGGGTGGGTGTCCACTCGATGCGCTCGATGACCCGACCTTCAACCCAGGCAGCCATAAAGGTTCTCCTCCAGAGGAACAGACCTTCACTTTACCCCTTGATCTGAAAATAAAAAACCCGCGCATGTGCGCGGGTTTTTCTGCAAGAGCGGAACGCTATTACAGAGCAACAACCTGGATTTGTACGGTTGCTTTGACGTCAGCGTGCAGCTGAACAACAACTTCGTACTCACCGGTGTTACGCAGAACGTTGCCCATGCGGACTTCGCTCTTGGCAACGGCTACGCCGGCAGCAGTGATGGCTTCAGCCACGTCACGGGTACCGATGGAACCGAACAGCTTGCCTTCGTCGCCAGACTTGGAGGCGATGACAACGGCAGCCAGCTCACCCAGCTTGGCAGCGCGCTCTTCGGCAGCAGCCTTGTTGGCAGCCAGTTTGGCTTCCAGCTCAGCGCGACGAGCACCGAAGGCTTCGATGTTGGCCTTGGTGGCCATAACAGCTTTGCCTTGCGGGATCAGGTAGTTACGGGCATAACCAGCTTTTACGGAAACTTGGTCACCCAGACCGCCCAGTTTGGCGATCTTATCGAGCAGGATAACTTGCATTACCTTTCCTCTATAAATTTCGTTGAGTTAGGCGTAAGCGCCGGGCCGATTCTTACTTGTTGTGCAGATCGGTGTACGGCAGCAGAGCCAGGTAACGAGCACGCTTGATGGCGCGTGCCAGCTGACGCTGATACTTGGCGCGGGTACCGGTGATACGGCTCGGTACGATCTTGCCAGATTCAGTGACGTAGTTTTTCAGAGTAACGATATCTTTGTAGTCGATCTCGGTAACGTTCTCGGCGGTGAAGCGGCAGAACTTACGACGACGGAAATAACGTGCCATGGCCTTTATCCTCTAATGCGGTGATCTAAGAATTACTCTTCGGAAGACGCTTCAACAGCATCTTCGCGACGCTCGTCGTCACGACGGGTGAAGCGCTCTTCCTTGGCCTTGGCCATCGGAGAAACTTCAGTCACGGCGTGCTTGGTGCGCATGATCATGTTGCGGATAACGGCATCGTTGAAGCGGAAGTTGGTTTCCAGCTCATCGATAACGGCCTGTTCAGCTTCTACGTTCATCAGAACGTAGTGAGCCTTGTGCAGCTTGTCGATCGGGTAAGCCAGTTGACGACGGCCCCAATCTTCCAGGCGATGAATGGTACCACCAGCGGTGGTGATAGCGCCGGTGTAACGCTCGATCATGCCAGGTACTTGCTCGCTCTGGTCCGGATGAACCATGAAGACGATTTCGTAATGACGCATTTTAGCTCCTTACGGATTAATTCAGCCTCCGCCCAGGTGCAGCCAGACCTCGGAGGCAAGGAACATAGTGATGTTTAGACGCTGCTTTCTAGGGCGGCGTATTGTACGAAATCACCTCTCCCACTGCAACTGGCGAAGCAAGATGTTTTTCTCGATGAGCCCGATACAAAACTTTAATTGATAACAATTATCATTTAGATCCATACTCTCCTCATATCCCCACGGAGGATGACAGTATGCAACCTGCGCTCACCACGGCCATCCCGGCCCGCAAATTCAAGCTGACCCTGCTCGGCCCCGCCTTCATCGCCGCCATCGGTTATATCGACCCGGGCAATTTTGCGACCAATATCCAGGCCGGCTCCACCTTCGGCTATCAACTGCTGTGGGTAGTGGTGTGGGCCAACCTGATGGCCATGCTGGTGCAGACCCTCTCGGCCAAGCTCGGCATCGTCACCGGCAAGAACCTGGCGGAGCACATTCGCGACCGGCTGCCCAAGCCGGCGGTCTGGGCCTACTGGGTACAGGCGGAGATCATCGCCATGGCCACCGATCTCGCCGAGTTCATCGGCGCTGCGGTCGGCTTCAAGCTGCTGCTCGGCATCACCCTGCTGGAAGGGGCCTGCATCACCGCCGTGGTCACCTGGGGGATCCTGATGCTGCAATCCCGCGGCCAGAAGCCGCTGGAGTTCGTGGTGGGGGGCCTGCTGCTGTTCGTGGCCGCCGCCTACATCGTCGAGCTGGTGTTCTCGCGCCCCCATCTGCCGAGTCTGCTGGCAGGGGCACTCTTCCCCGGTCTCCCCAATGGTGATGCTGTCTATCTTGCCGCCGGCGTGCTTGGTGCCACCGTGATGCCCCATGTCATCTATCTCCACTCGGCCCTGACCCAGCACACCCAGGAGCAGGGCACGGTGACCCAGCGACTGCACAGCACCCGGATCGACGTGGCCATCGCCATGACCATCGCCGGCTTCGTCAACCTGGCCATGATGGCCATGGCGGCGGCCGCCTTCCACAGCTCCGGCAATCAGCAGGTGGCCGAGCTGGAAACGGCCTACCAGACCCTCACGCCCCTGCTGGGCCCGGCAGCCGCCACCCTGTTCGGCCTCTCCCTGGTCGCCTCCGGCATCTCCTCCACCGTGGTGGGAACGCTGGCGGGGCAAGTGGTGATGCAGGGCTTCGTGCGCTTCACCATTCCGCTCTGGCTGCGCCGAGCCATCACCATGGCTCCCGCCTTCGTGGTGATCGCCATGGGCCTCAACACCACGGAAATTCTGGTACTGAGCCAGGTAGTGCTGAGCTTCGGCATCGCCCTCGCTCTTATTCCGCTGCTGATCCTGACCGGTGATCGCGCCCTGATGGGGGCACATCGCAATCACCCCGTCACCCAGGCCGTGGGGCGCCTCATCGTCGCCCTGGTGATCGGCCTCAATGCCTATCTGCTGGTCACCACCCTCTAACGCCATCTTGAGGCTCATTGACCCGGGTTGATGAGCCTCTTCGCACTTTCGCGTATGCTGCCCCTTTCCCTTCTCATCATCTCGTTGCGGGAGCCCTGCCATGGAACATACCCGAGCCAGCTTCGTACTGGGCCACCATCAGGAACAGGCCAGCGTCGTCTGTTGCAAACAGGGGGATCCGACCCTGCTGGTCACCGACCTCACCCCCTTTCATCCCCAGAGCCACCTCTGGCCCGATCAACCCGGTGACGTGGGCACTGTGCGCTGGGAAGGGGGGGAAGCGGCCGTGGGCCCCTGCCGCATGGGCGCCATCAGTCCCGAGGGCGAGCTGTTCGTGGATACGGAGATTCCGGTCAAGCGGGGGGCGGATGGGTGGGCTTTCGTGGTGGTGCATCCCCTCGCCGGTTCCCATCACCTTGCCATTGGCTCGCCTGTGGAACTGACAGTGGATGCCGAGGCACGCCATGCTCTGAGCCTGGGCCACAGCGCCTGCCACCTGGTGGCACTGGCCCTCAATCGGGCGCTCACGCCCTATTGGCGAAAGGAGACGAGCGAGCTGGACGCTCTCGGGCAGCCGGATTTCGACCGCCTCGCCATCCAGCACTCCCGGGTCGAGCCCAGAGGATCAAAGGAGCAGTACCGGATCGGCAAGAGCCTTCGGAAAAAGGGAATCAACAGCGAGGCATTGCTGGCCGACCTCGACAGGATAGCGCTCCAGGTCAACGAGCAACTGATGCGCTGGCTCAAAGAGGGAGGCGAGATCCGCCGCAGCCGGGCCGGTGAGGCCATCGTCGATTCCCGCTACTGGCATGGCATGGTGGACGGTCGGGAGATCACCATTCCCTGTGGCGGCACCCATGTGAGCACTCTGACCGAGTTGGGCCAGGTTCAGGTGACGCTGGCCTCCAGTGAAGAGGGATTTACCCTCACCACCCGGGTCACCCCCTGAACCACCCCAGCCCTCCTGATGCCGCACCGCCCTGACCGGGGCGGTGTCCCGACAGAGAGACCGCAGGCAGATCAGCGCGGCGATATCTCACCCCGGTCTGACGACCACATGGCCACGGGGTAGCAAAAAACCATGCGATGCACCACGTATGAGGGGCCACTTGCCCCTTTCCTGGCGCCTGACGATGTCAGGCAGGCTCCCTTCGCATCCCCATGTGAGGGATGTCATCTTCCAGATACCCTTCCCCTTCGGCCACGAAACCATGCTGGCCGTAAAAACCTTGCAGGTGAGCCTGTGCACCGAGCCAGATGCTGTGTGCAGGCCAGCGTGCCTCGCACTCTCTGACCGCTTGCGCCAGCAGGCGGTGACCCAGTCCGCCCCCCCGCGACGTGGGAGAGGTGACCACGCGGCCGATGGCAGCGCCGCTGTCATCACCAATGCCGGGTGCCATGATGCGGGCATAGGCCGCCAGGTGATCCCCCTCACGACCGAGCAGATGCAGCACGCCGTCACGGCGATCCAGCCCGTCCAGATCCTGGAAGGGACAGGTCTGCTCCACCACGAACACCTCAGCGCGCAGGGCAAGCAGCTCATACAATTCATCCGTGGTCAGCTCGGACCAGGATTTCATACTCCAGTTCATGAATGACTCCTGTTTAATGGGGTCTGACAGCATAATCTTGCTCCCGACGAGGGGCATTAACCTTGGTTAAGTTGGCCCCCTTCTCATCCAATGCGGACATGGTCGACAAAGAGCCGATCTCTGCCCAGGTTCATCGGCGATCCCTTCTGGCTCAACCCTGAACGCGCGTTTTCAGCCGCCTGCGGATGCGGCTCAGGCTGATGGGGGTGATCCCCAGATAGGCGGCAATCTGGTGATCCGGTACCCTGGCATCCAGCGCGGGGAAGCTTCGCAGAAAATGCTGATAGCGCGCCTCTGGGCCCCCGGTCAGCAGCAACAGCTCTTTCTCCTCCTTGATGCGCAGTTGCACTTCAAGGAGATGGTGATACCAGGCGGGCCAGCAAGGGAGTCGGCGCAGATCCGCCAGCGGAAGAAGCTGCAATCGGCAAGGCTCCAGCGCCTCCACACTGTAGCGGGCGGGCTCACCACTGAGCAGGTGGTGGAAGTCGATAAACTCGTCCCCCTCCCAATAGAACTCCTTGATGTACTCGCGGCCATCCGCCAGCACCACCTTGGCCCGCAACAACCCCTCCTCCACCCTGACCAGCAGCGCCGGACTGTCACCTGCATGCCAGAGGCAGGTGCGAGGGGGCAAGGTCAGGGAGCGGACAAAAGAGAGGAGGCGCTCGGCCTCCTGCTCATCTGCAACCCGTTCCCAGACAAAGGGGGGTCTGTCGGTCATCGTCTTGTCAGACGCGGCGCTGGCGCACGGCTTCGAACAGGCAGACACCGCTCGCCACCGAGACGTTGAGGCTGGATACCGCCCCCGCCATGGGGATGCTCACCAGCTCGTCGCAATGTTCGCGGGTCAGGCGGCGCATCCCCTTGCCTTCGGCCCCCATCACCAGCGCCATGGGACCGGTGAGTTTGGCCTGATAAAGATCGTGATCCGCCTCGCCGGCGGTACCCACGATCCAGACGCCGCGCTCCTGCAGCTCGCGCAGGCTGCGGGCCAGGTTGGTGACCTGGATGAGCGGCACCACTTCGGCAGCGCCACAGGCGACCTTGCGCACCACGGACGTGAGGCCTGTGGCCTTGTCCCGCGGCACGATCACCGCATGTACCCCGGCCGCATCGGCACTGCGCAGACAGGCGCCGAGATTGTGCGGGTCGGTCACCCCGTCCAGTACCAGCAGGAAGGGCGCTGTCTCTTGCGCCGCCAGACCGTCCAGCAGGCTGGCCAGGTCGTGCTCGGCCAGCTTGGGCGCTTCAATCACCTTGGCCATGATGCCCTGGTGATTGTTGCCTTCCGCCTTGTCATCCAGCGTCTTGCGGTTCACGCTCTGCACCCTGATACCGAGGGACTCCAGCTCGGCCAGCAGGGGATGCAGCCGCTCGTCATCGCGGCCCTTGAGAGCCCACACCTCGATGAAGCGCTCGGGGGTGCGCTCCAGCAGCGCGGAGACGGCGTGAATGCCGTAGATCAGTTCAGTACTCATTTAGTGCTCTTGGCCTTGTCGCGAGCCTTTTTGCTCGGTCGTCTGTTGCTGGGCTTGGCACGGCCACCCTTGTCGGATTTGCCGCTCTCCTTGCCCTCTTTGCGTTTCTCGTGGCGCTGGGCGCTCTTGGCCTTCTCTTTCTTGATCTCGGCCTGCTTGCGCGCCATCTCCTTGGCGTTCTTGCCGGTGGCCTTGAGGGGCTCTTCCACCATCACGAAGTCGATCTTGCGATCGTCCAGGTTCACGCCCATCACCTTGACCCGCACCTTGTCACCCAGACGATAGCGACGGCGGAAGTTCTCGCCGATCAGCTGCTGGTGCAGCGGGTCGAACTGGTAGTAGTCGTTGGTGAGGGTGCTGACGTGCACCAGACCGTCGATGTGGATCTCCGCCAGACGCACGAAGAAGCCAAAACCGGTGACGCTGGCGATGACGCCGTCAAACTCGTCACCCACGTGATCCAGCATGTACTCGCACTTGAGCCAGTCTGCCACGTCGCGGGTGGCATCATCGGCACGGCGCTCCGTCATGGAGCAGTGCTCGCCCATGGGGTCCACTTCTTCCAGCTGGTAGTGGTAGCCACCGCTCGGAGTCCACTTGTGACGCAGGTTGGCCTGCTGCTCCTTGGCGGTCTGGTACTTGATCGCCCGGTGCAGGATGAGATCCGGGTAGCGACGGATCGGCGAGGTGAAGTGAGCGTAGGACTTCAGGGCCAAGCCGAAGTGACCGATGTTGTCGGCCTGATAGATGGCCTGGCGCATGGAGCGCAGCAGCATGGTGGAGAGCAATTCCGCATCCGGGCGCCCTTCGAATTTGGCGGCCAGGTCGGCAAAGTCCTTCGGCTCGGGCTCCAGGCCCCCCTTGAGCTCCAGACCCAGTTCGGCCAGGAAGTCGCGGAAGCCGGTGAGACGCTCCTCGCCCGGGCGGTCGTGCACCCGGAACAGGGCGGCGGCCTCGTTCTTCTCGATGTAGCGGGCGGCAGCCACGTTCGCCTGGATCATGCACTCTTCGATGATCTTGTGGGCGTCATTGCGCACCAGCGGTACGATACGGTCGATCTTGCGCTGGGCGTTGAAGATGAAGCGGGTCTCCTCGCTTTCGAACTCCACCGCACCGCGTTGATGACGGGCATGCTTGAGCGCCTTGTAGAGGTTGCTCAGCTCCTCGATGTGGCCCACCAGCGGATCATACTGCTGACGCAGCTTGGGATCCCCGTCCAGGATCGCCGCTACCTTGGTGTAGGTCAGGCGAGCGTGGGAGTTCATTACCGCTTCGTAGAACTTGTAGCCGGACATGCGGCCGGCGGCGGAGATGGTCATCTCGCACACCATGCAGAGCCGGTCAACCTGCGGGTTCAGGGAACACAGACCGTTGGAGAGCACCTCCGGCAGCATGGGCACCACGAACTCGGGGAAATAGACCGAGTTGCCGCGCTGATAGGCTTCGGTGTCGAGGGCCGTGCCCGGTTTCACATAGGCAGAAACGTCGGCAATAGCGACCCACAGGCGCCAGCCGCCTCCGCGCTTGGCTTCACAGAAGACGGCGTCATCGAAGTCACGGGCATCTTCCCCGTCGATGGTCACCAGCGGCAGGGCGCGCAGGTCGATGCGGCCCTCTTTGGCCTTCTCCGGTACCTGCTCGCCGAGACCGGCGACCTCCTTGGTCACCTCTTCCGGCCAGGTGTGCGGAATGCCGTGGGTACGCAGGGCGATCTCGATCTCCATACCGGGAGCCATGTTCTCACCCAGGACTTCCAAGACGGTACCGACCGCATTGAAGCGGGCAGTGGCGCGCTGGTTGATGCGCACGACCACGACCTGGCTCTGGCGAGCCCCCTTGTTCTCCCCTTCCGGGATGATGATGTCCTGACCGATGCGGCTGTCATCGGGTACAACAAAACCGACGCCGTTCTCGACGAAGTAACGACCGACGATGTCCGCCTCGCGGGATTTGAGCAGGCGCACCAGACGCGCTTCCTGACGACCCTTGCGATCGATCTCGGTCGGCTGCACCAGGGCATAGTCGCCATGCATCAGGCGCTGCATCTCGCGGTTGTTCAGGAAGAGATCCGCTCCACCACCCTCGGGGCGCAGAAAACCGAATCCATCTTTGTGGCCAAGCACATAGCCTTTGACCAGATTCAGGCGATCCGGCAGGGCGTAACATTGGTTGCGGGTGAACACGAGCTGCCCGTCGCGCTCCATGGCGCGCAGACGACGTCGCAAGGCTTCCAACGGCTCTTCATCGGTCAGCTTGAGGACCTTGGCCAGCTCTTCCCGGGACATGGGTTTTTCATGGCCCTTGATGAGCTCCAGCAGCATCTCGCGACTGGCGATGGGGTTTTCGTATTTTTCGGCCTCGCGTTGGAGGAAAGGATCTTTTTGAGACATAAGCAGGCCTTAGGGTAGGTAATAACGCAGACATTATATCGGAGGGGGGAGCTAATGGCATCCATCGACTGCCTTTTGGCCATTCTCTCTGTCATACTGGACACAGTTTGCAGGTATGTGAGACTCGGAACTCATGAGCAAGGACTCGTTCGCCCAATCTGCCGCCTATTTGAAACAGGCGGTTCCCCTGATGATCAAGTATCAAATTCCCACCACGCCGAACAACTATCACCTTTGGTACAGCTATGTCTCCGGCGACATGCCCGAACTCAACCATGCCGTCGATCAGGCGATAAAACAGCAGGGAACCTTCTCCCTGACCACCTGTGAGCGTCTCTACCACCAGCACCTTGCGGCCCAGGACGAGCAGCAGATGGAGGCGATGAAACTCAATCTGGCCGCCATGGCCAGCGAGCTGAGTCACTCGATGCAGGATGCCATCTCCGATACCGGGCTGTTTCAGGAGATGCTCGACAAGAGTTTCGACAAGCTGAGCAAGATAGACGACGAGGGGCTCAGCCTGGAAGACACCATGGGGATCCTGCGGGATCTCGTGCGCGAATCGCGTGACGTACGCATGTCCACCCTCCACTTTCGCAACCAGCTCAGCAGCGCCGAGAAAGAGATAAAGGAGCTGAAACAGGCCCTGAACGAGACGAGAAAGCTGGCCACCGAGGACCCGCTCACGTCTCTGCTCAATCGACGCGCCTTCGATCTCGAGATGGACAGCCTCATCCGCAGCAAGCAGCCCTTCTCGCTGATCCTGACCGATATCGATCGCTTCAAGAACTTCAACGACGAATACGGACATCTGCTGGGGGACCAGGTGCTGCGCATCGTCGGCAAGCGGCTGCGAGAGGCCAGCAAGGAGGGCATAACCGCCTATCGCCTGGGGGGTGAGGAGTTTGCCCTCTTGGTGCCAAACCGCGCCCTGGCGCTGACCCGCCAGATGGCCGAGAGCCTGCGTCGCGTCATCGAGCGGATGTCGATTCTGGATCGCAAATCCGGGCGACGCATCGATCACATCACCGCCTCGTTCGGCGTGGGGGAATACATCCCTCAGGAGACGGCAGACACCCTGATCGAGCGTACCGACAAGCTGCTCTACAAGGCCAAGGAGCTGGGACGCAATCGGGTGATGCCACTGCCCTCCTGATCCCACCAGATGCAAAAAGGCCGGTCATTGACCGGCCTTTTTCAAGCTTCCCTTCTCGGGATCAGAGGCTTTTCAGCTTCTCTTCCGGCAGGGCCAGCTCGTCATTGTGGTTGACACCGATACCGCGCTCCAGCACATGGCGGGCGATGGCATGGGCCTCTTCCAGCGAGTGCATGCTGTAAGTACCGCACTGGTATTCGTTCAGCTCGGGGATCTTGCCCTGATCCTGCACGGTCAGCACGTCGCTCATGGCGGCCTGCCAGGCAGCGCCAACACGGGCTTCATCCGGCGCACCGATCAGGCTCATGTAGAAGCCGGTGCGGCAACCCATGGGAGAGATGTCGATGATCTCCACCCCATTCCCATTGAGATGATCACGCATGAAGCCGGCAAAAAGATGCTCCAGGGTATGGATGCCGCGCTCGGAGAGGATCTCCTCGTTCGGCACGCAGAAACGCAGGTCGAACACGGTGATGGTGTCCTTGTTCGGGGTCTGCATGGTCTTCGCCACTCGCACTGCCGGGGCGGCCATGCGGGTATGGTCGACGGTAAAACTGTCCAATAACGGCATTTCTGACTCCTGATTTGGTTACCAGAACCAGCCCCCGCTGGAGAGCTGATCCTTGCATTGTCGATACTGGGCACCGTAGCGCTGGGCACGGGCCTCCACCTTGCGGGAGACCTTCATCAGCCATCCCTTGCTGCGGTAGCTGCCACGTCGGTAGCCCCCCCAGCCTTCGTGATAATTGAGATACTGGCCATAGGCATCCCACTTGGACGTGCCGTTGAGCCGCTGTGCCTTGTGAGTGTACCAGCCCATGAAATCGATGGCGTCGGCAAAGTCGTCGCGATCGCTCCAGCTGTTGCCGGTTTCCCGCTGGTAGTCGGCCCAGGTTTCGTCTTTCACCTGGGCATAGCCGTAGGCTGAACTGGCCCGCCCGGTGGGGATGAAGAGGAAATACTGCATCGGCGGCTGGGCATCATGCACGAAGGAAGATTCCTGGTACATCATGGCCATCACTACCTGGACAGGTGTCCCCCACTTCTCGTTCATCTTGAGCGCCGCCTCGTGCCACTCGGGTTTCTCCCGAAAGATCTGGCACAGGTTTTCCGGCTGGGCCGGCGGCCGGGTACTGCACGCGGTGAGTGCCATCAAGCACGCCGCCACGACCCCGATACGGTACAACGACATCAGAACGACAGACTCTTGCTGTTCATCACAGGGCACATCCACCACATCAGATCGCGTCTTCGTTCTCTTCACCAGTACGAATACGAATGACGCGTTCCACCTCGCAGACGAAGATCTTGCCATCGCCGATCTTGCCGGTACGCGCTGTGTTCTGGATGGCTTCCAGGCAGGCATCGAGATCCTCGTCCTGCACCACCAGCTCCACCTTGACCTTGGGCAGGAAGTCGACCATGTACTCGGCACCGCGATAGAGCTCGGTATGGCCCTTCTGGCGGCCGAACCCCTTGACCTCGGACACTGTCATGCCGTTGATGCCGATCTCGGCCAGGGCCTCGCGTACATCGTCCAGCTTGAACGGTTTGATGATGGCTTCAATCTTCTTCATGGTGACTCCTTACCAGTTCTGTTTGCCGAACCCGGACGTGATGGGATAGCGGCGGTCCTTACCAAAGTTGCGAGCAGTGATGCGGGGGCCGACGGCGGCCTGACGGCGCTTGTATTCGTTGAGATCCACCAGGCGGATCACCTTGCGTACCACCGCCTCTTCGAAACCTTCCGCCACCATGTCGGCGACAGACGCATCCTCTTCCACGTAGCGCTTGAGGATGGCATCCAGAATGTCATAGGGGGGCAGGCTGTCCTGGTCCACCTGATCCGGTGCCAGTTCGGCCGACGGGGGACGATCGATGACCCGCTGCGGGATCACGTACTCCACGCTGTTGCGATATTCGCACAGCTTGAAGACCAGGGTCTTGGGGACGTCCTTGAGCACATCAAAGCCACCCGCCATGTCGCCATACAGCGTGGCGTATCCCACGGCCATCTCGCTCTTGTTGCCAGTGGTCAGCACGATACGGCGGCGCTTGTTGGACAGCGCCATCAAGAGCACACCGCGGCAGCGGGCCTGCAGGTTCTCTTCGGTGGTGTCGCGGGCGGTGCCTTCAAACAGAGGTGCCAGCTGGGTCATGAAGCCTTCGAACATGGGTTCGATGGAGATGATGTTGAACTCCACCCTCATCCGCTCGGCCTGCTCCTTGGCATCCTCCACGCTCATTTGGGCGGTGTAGCGGAACGGCATCATCACCGCCTGCACCTTGTTCGCCCCGATGGCGTCGGCCGCAATGGCCAGGGTCAGCGCCGAGTCGATGCCGCCGGAGAGGCCCAGCACGGCGCCCTGAAAACCGTTCTTGGTGACATAGTCGCGCACCGCCAGCACCAGGGCCTGATAGGTCTCGGCCAACGGCTCCAGCGGCGCGGCGGGTTCCCGCTCCTTCACCGGCTGACCATCGGCAAAGCGCACCAGCGCCAGCTCTTCGGCAAACGGAGCAAGCTTGTGGGTCAGCTCGCCCTGGCTGTTGAACACTTTGGAGCAGCCATCGAAGATCAGCTCGTCCTGGCCGCATACCTGGTTGAGGTAGATGAGCGGTAGGCCGGTCTGATCGCAGCGTTCCGCCATCAGTTCGCGGCGGATCCAGGGTTTTTCCTGATCATAAGGAGAGGCATTGATGGTGAGCAGCAGCTCGGCCCCCGCCGCCTTGGCGGCCAGCGCCGGACCCGGCTGCCAGAGATCTTCGCAGATGAGCAAACCCAGCTGATGGCCACGGAACGACACCACACAGGTATCGGTCGCCGCAGTGAAGTAGCGCTTCTCGTCGAACACCCCGTAGTTGGGCAAGTCCTGTTTGAAATAACGTGCCCGCAGTTGACCGAGCTCATAGAGAGACGCCGTATTGTAAAGCGCCCCCTCTTCGCGCCAGGGATGGCCCACCAGAATGGCACATTGTCCCTGCCATGCCGCGATGCGGGACAGAGCGGCCTCGACCCGGATCATCAGGTCGGCGCGCAACAGCAGATCCTCAGGCGGGTATCCTGTCAAGGCCAGCTCGGAGCAAACCAGCAGATCGGCCCCTTGCTGATCGGCCAGGGCTGCTGCCGCCAGTACCTTGTCACAGTTATCTTCGATGGCGCCTACCGTCAGATTTAACTGGGCAAGCATCAGAGAGAGGGCTTTTGCCATGGCGATGCATCTTGAATTCGAAAATGATGGGGAATGATAAAGAAAAGGCGCTGGCTGTGCCAGCTCAACACTTGGGCTTTGCGCTGGTGTTCTGGCTGTCTGGAGATAAGATGTAACTAATCGAGGGAGATATTGCCATGATCAAGGACGAGAAAGGATTCACCCTGCTGGAACTGATGATCGCCGTCAGTCTGGGGGTCATCTTGCTTGGTATTGGTGCACCGGCCATGTCGAGCCTGCTCAATGAGAATGCCTTGAAATTTGAATCTCGCACACTCTTGAAATATCTGCGTTTTGCTCGTAGCCAAGCCATCGACAACCAGCAATCTGTCACTGTGTGCCTTGCCAATGCCAGTGACAATTGTGTCACCGCCAATCCGACCCAATTCCTCGTGTTCGTCGACGGTAATGGCAATGACATTTTCAATAACGGTGAGCAGATTCTGGCAAGAAGCCCTCAGCTATCTGACTCGCTGACTGCTGCAAACAATCGAACTTCCACTACCTTCAGCCCTGATGGCACCAGCCTGGGTACCAATGCCACCATCACGCTGTGTCGTTCAGGAAATGCCCAGATAAATCTGGTCATCTCTCCCTCCGGCCGCACCACCCAATCTACCCAGGCAAATATCTGCCTCTGAATGAAGTCCTTCGCTATCGCAGTTGACGGGCATCCTGTTGCTGACCCTCTTTTGACTGGAAATTTTCCTCCGCAGTGCGGCATTCCAGGATTTTCTTCACAGGCTGTACCGCACCATCCACCTCGTATCCTCTTTGTTTGAATTTATCCTGCACCGCCTTTGGCGTGTTGTCTGCCACAGTACCGTGCAGGACAACCTTCTGGCCGTTAACCAGCTCGACATAACATTTTATGTCATCTGCCAAGACGGACCCGGATAACAAGAGGCACAAACCCAACACCCCGCTGCGTGTTTTCATTGCGCCTCTCCTTCGTAGAGGTAAATTTTCTTGGGCGACATATCCATCTCAGCCTCCTCTGCCCCCTGGTTGCACTCTCCCGCTCCGGTACAACGCTCAGGCTCACCATCCCCTTCATCTTTCAGGATGACCTCTTCCCCGACACCGCCTCCAATAATGCGGATCTTGGCATCGTCTCCTGCATGCACCACCAAATCGTCGGCAACCTTGTTCTGTACTTCGACATAACGCTCAGGTGTCTGGTTGCCTTCAAGATCAACCACATAACGGAAGGAACTGCCATAATGCATGTCTACCATGTATTGGCGTGCAGCCCCGATGGATTGAATGGTGCATTGCTGGAACGACTGCACTTGCGGCAGGAACGAGGTGAAGTAAAGCTTGCCCTGAAGTACGACCCCGGCCCCCATGGATTTCTCACCCGGTTCGTTCAACCAATTGACCCACCCTTTGGCAGTGGTAATTCCCGCCTTGGTCGCCAATATTCCATCCGTATTTGTCTGGGCAGACAAAGGATCAGAGGTCACATCATAGAGGTCAGTAATCAAGATGGGGCTTCTCGCCTGCGCATTGGCGGCACGCGGCACGACATCATAATCACGCAACATGAAATAGCCATTGCGGACAGTCGCTTCCGAGGAAGGACGATTGCGATCACCACTGCCGATCAGCACAGCATCAAAGGGGCGATCCTGATAGGAATAGACCGTATTTCCCCCCACCACCGTACTCGTCACTTCCTTGTTGATGGTGCGCACCACTATGGGCTGCGTAAAGAAGCGGCGATCAGCGGCCTGAGTGCTGTCGGACCCCAGACTGGCAAATTTGAATACCCGCCAATCTGATTTGGTGGCATTAGGGAGATCCATGCGCCAGATATTGCCTCCGGTATCCCCCGCATAGATGCGGTCAGTCTTGCCATCACCATCACTATCCAGCGTTGCGACGGAGCCCGGCATGCTGTCTGTCATGCCGCTGACCTGTAAATGATCTGAGGTCGGGGTGTTCGCTGGCGTTGCGCTAAATATCAAGGCACCCGTGTCGGCATTGACGATGTAAATACCTCTGCCCATGCTGTCATTCGTCCCCAACCCCTCGACACTCTTGTTGGTGTCATAGCCTCCCGCAAAAATCAGAACAGGAATGGGATTGCCTTCTCCATCATTAACTCCAGGCACAAACGCGACTTCAGGCACCGACCAGGTCAAACCCAGTTCGCCGAAGCCCGTCGTCTGGGAGTTCAGGTGCCATTTCAGCGTCGGCGTATTGGGGCTGGAGATATCGAAGGCGTAATAGGCTTTGCCACCGCTCCTCAATCCGGTGAACACCCAAACGAAGTCATTCTCGGAAGATTTCAACACCCCATTGCGATTGGCATCTTTGACAAGGGCGACAGGAGAGGAGTCAACACCATAAATATGGTCCGCAGATTCGGCGTTGATACGCAATGCCCTCTGATTGGCCATGAACTCATAAGGTATCGCAGCCCAGCTTTCGTCTATGGTGCTCCCCATATCCTTAAACATATGAAGGAAGCCCGCATTAGTCCCAAACAAGATCCGCAAGTCGGGCGCATCGGCCGGGTTGCCGGATTGAGGGCCATAATTCAGCACCAGGGGTCGGGAGTGCAGAGGGTCTCCCATGATGTGGCTGCGGATCAGGGTCGACGTATCAAAATCTTCGTCGTCGACATCCAGCCCCTTGGTCCAGTTGATCAGGGAATCGAGTTCAGTCGTCGTATCGGCCTGCATGAAAGTCATGAGCGCGGCCTCACTGCCCGCCTGCGTCACCAGATTGGCCTTGGTCAACGGATCGAGGTGATTCTGGGCATTGTTGATGACATAGAGGCTGCGACTGCTTTTTGCCGCCAGCATCTCTTGGGCCCCCCCTTCAGCCACCTTGTTGCCATCACGGCCGGATGACCAGAAGGTCTGGGCGCTGTCGATGATGGTGCCATCAAACTTGATAGCGGGCAGACCTCGGCTGTCAGCCACATAACCGTCAGGAGAAAAGATCAGTTTTTTCAGATTGCCCCGCCATCTGGGACCATCATCCGGCTCAAACATGGCGTAATAGATGTTGTTGAGACTGCGAGTCCGGTCAAAGTTGTTGCTGGCAATCGCAGGGGACACCAGTGAGGTATTGATACGTAGGATCGCCAGCAAAGAGGCCTTTAGCGCGTCGGTCAAGGCTGAGGCATCGGTCGCTGGGTAGTACTCACCACCTCCCCGTCTGGCCGTCTCCGCCAGCAGATTACCCGCCCCCGAGATGGCTTCATCACCGAATCCGACGGTAAAGGTGGTCACAGTCTGGGTCCCTGGTGAAACAGCATTGACATCCTTGTGCTTCATATAACCGGCCAAGGCAGCCAGATAGCTGCTGGACCTGTTCCCTGAACCATAAGAAACGGCAGTCCCGTAAGCCGCTTTTTCATCGCTGGACAATGTAGTTATCAGTCCCTGGACAAGGGTATTCGCATCACCGTCCTGGGTCGGCTCTCCATCGGTGATATAGATGACATAACCGTTGTTTGAGCAGTTATCATAGGGGGCTTGATAGGTGCCTGTCGGGCTTTCGGCTGTCGTATCTCGCGTGCCTCCTTGCAAGCCATAAACAACGCTTCGTCCCCCAAAGAATTGATATGCCTCACTCAACGTCTCGCATAGCGGTGTATTGGTACTGGCGGTCAAACCTTCAACCCGGTCCAGCAGGTCCTGCTCCCCCGTCTTGCCATTTGCCAAGGTAATCTCACTGCCTAATATATCCCTGACAATGCGTCCACCATTATTATCGCTATCATCATTTCTATTAAAGATAGCCAGACCGAAGTCCACCCCTGGCGTGGATGAAATCAAGCCTTTCACTGCATCTTTGGCAATACGGAGTCGAGACTCCACTGAGTATCCAGTTGGGCCATGATACCAGCGAATATAATTGGCGGAATAAATGGTCACAGCCGTATTGCTGGCATTTACTGCATTGCTCTTGTTCGTCGTATAAAACCATTCCCCCCTATTGCGCCTTGTCTTGTCTACCGGATAGCCAGCTCCTACCGACCAATTCCCTGTATAAGGGTTATCCGGGTTGCTTGCCGTAATATCCTGCTTGCAATCGACCAGATTGATATCGTTCTCTTGATCACCGCTGAGCGAATTCCATTCACCCCGACCGTCTCCTGGAGGGTTACCACTCGTAACCTCATAACTCCACATTTGCGACTGAAAATAACCAATATTCGACAATGGCATTTTTGACGTCGCACAGGCATTCAGCTTGTCGGAGAATCGCCTGTTGGTGTTGATTGTAGGAACACTTCCATCCGTTGAAAAATAGATATATTTTTTGCTATTACTGGAATCTGGGTCATTACTCAGGGCCGGATATACCGTAGCCGGATTATAGGCCTCTTTGATCTGCTCCATGGTGTCTCTCATGCTGCCCGAGTTATCAAATATCAGCAGCACCTTGGGGCGAAAATCCCCCGCCTTGTTGAAGTCATAAATAAACAGCTCGGTGTCATCAGCCCTTGTCGATGTCACCGACAATACAAGGCTACACCAGCATAAAATTACTCCCAGTTGTCGTAACCACATATCCTTCGCTCCTATTTTGTGAGCAGTGGCTGTTCTACGCCCGCGGTCCAAGTCAGCGGACGAACATATTTTCCATAATTCACATTGGCCTGCAGTTCGACATATTTGCACGCAGGAATCACATTGCTGCTGCTGGCGTCAACCTTGCGCTTGCAGACGGTTTCGGTGCGATTGGTAAGATCGACAGCCGCCGAAGCATTGCTGCTATTGACGCTGATCGCCGCACTGGCCCCCAGAGTGGAGCCCATGCCAGCAATCACAGTCGATATGTTGTTGCTCTGCATCGCGGCTTCGATGATGCCTTCGAGTCGGTGCTCTGCCTGGCGGAAGCTGGCAGACGAGCCTGCCATCTTGAGGTCTTGCCCCGAAGATTGCATCACCACCACGGCAATCAGGGTCAGGGGCACCAGAATGATCAGGGCTATGATCAGAGCCACACCGCTCTGGGATTTCATTTCCCTCCTCCTGCAATCACCGCTGGATTACGTAATGAGACACTGGATTCCAAGAGCAAGCGACGATAACCATCGCCATTTCCAAAAACTGGTACATCACCAACTTGATAGATATTGTTATTTACATAACTACTAGACGCTTGCAGTGAACGCACCAAGATAAAGACACGAGCCGCTACGACACGCCCTTCGCTCCAGTCTTGTTCGGTCACATTATTGGTATTGGTATAGCGCTCTATCACACCATCAGGGATCGTACTCTCATCAATGCCAAGCAATACAGTTAATCCTTGAATTCCTTCAGCAATAGGACCACTAATAAGTAGTGACCCGCCATTTGGAGTAAGAATACGCTTCCTTAACTCTGGAATATTATTTGATTTATTGAGCACAGTGTAATACATGAAATGCTGATACTCCCATAGTTGAGGATCAGGCATTTCGATTACCTCACTTGGAATTGGGTCAGATTCATCAACCATGGCGAATAAGTTAGCTAGCTGAGTAGTAGTCGCCAAATAATAACGATTGCCATCTAACTCTGAATCTATAGTCTGCGGGCGGCCGACTAATCTCTTAATACTAATTACATCTGTGTTTTTTATAAATGACCATTTCGAACTATCCGTAGGAATACAGCTTGCATCTCCTCCAGTCAAACCTCCTGAGTCATTAACTCTCATGACTAACAATGCACGAACACCAGTATTTGAAGGCAGACTCCCACAAGTACTTGTAATACCGCCTAAAAGCGTCACACCCTGCCCCGTTGCCATGGGGGAACCGGTGTAGTCCCCCCAGAAGCCCGCCCACTTCAGGTCCTGGGTCACCAGACGCATCGCAATACGCCCATTCTCCTGCAACTCGCTCTGATCGAAAGCATCCTCCGTTGTGGCACGGGAAGCCACGAAGATGCTGAGGCCCCCGCCCACCAGAAATACGCCGATCAACATGGCAATCAACCATTCAATCAGGGTGAAGCCGCGGGCATTCATAGTGTGGTCGTCAGTACGAACTGACGCCTCTGTCTGTCTGCCGCATTGCCCAGCCCACAACTGTTGCGCACCGCGGCAACTGCACCGGCACCATCGGACAAAGACTCCCGCCCCTGCCAGAAGATCCCTATGGTCAAACTGTTGTTGGCGCCACGAATCACGCAGCCTACCGGAGATTGCAGAGGTGACGCGGCACCGGATACCGCGGTTCCCAGCAGGGACTGCTGCCAGTAGAAGAGGTCCAGTGCCTGCCGCTCTGTCCTGCTGCAATCCGACATGGTGCCATTGTTGTTGGCACAGCTCGGCATATCCAGGATCGCGTTGCCGGATACCACTGTCGTTCCCTGACCAGCCCAGCTGTCTTTGTTGATCCTGGCGCGTTCCACCAGATCATTGGCTAGCCAGATGGCGATGGTGCGCTGACGCGCTTCGTAGCTGGAAAACTTGGCGGTGACCTGCATGGCAACCAATCCCAGCAAGCCGAAGGAGAGCACCACGGCCGCAATCAGCACCTCCAGCAGGCTGAATCCCCTTATGTGTCGATGACGCAGTGGTTTCATCGCCTAGTCCCAGCAAGCATTGTTGACAGTATCCCCGAGCCGCGTGGCACTCCGGGTACCATCCTGGTCGATGGAGAAAATGATGCAGTCGCTGTCTGACCCCTGTGCACCAGAGGCCGTGGCAAACAGGATGTATGTATTGACCCCGGCCGAGATGACCAGGTGATAGAAGCCGGATTCGGAGTTCTCCGAGATATTCAAGTCGGCTGCGGATGAGGTATACCGATTGAAATCCATAAAATAGGTTTCTTGTCTGTTGGCGGCGTCCAACAGCATTTTTTTGGCATCAATTCGGTGGCTGGACAGCAGGTAACGCTGATAGGAGGGATAGGCAATAGTGCCAAGAATCGCCACGATTGCGACGACAATCATCAATTCAATGAGAGAAAAGCCTCGATAGAACCCAATCATATCCCATCCTTGGTGACTGGCGGTTCATATAGTCTAATGCCGGATAGGTCGCAACGACAAATCCGGCATCAGGAACATAACTCTTTATTCTCAGGCCATCCTGGCCACATTTAAATAATTCTAAGCTCGGGCGGCACTTCAAACACCACATTCTCTTCCCGGCCAGGATGCTCGGTCACTATCTTGCCTCCCAGCTCGCGCAGACGGGCAATGACATTCTGAACAAGCACATCGGGGGCTGACGCACCCGCCGTGACCCCGATACGGGCAACTCCGTCCAGCCATTGCGGCTCAATCATGGAGGCGTCGTCGATGAGGTAGGCCTTGGCGCCCACCTTCTCGGCCAGCTCCCGCAGTCGGTTGGAGTTGGAAGAGTTGCGCGATCCCACCACCAGCATGGCATCCACCAGCCCGGCCATCTCCCGCACCGCATCCTGGCGGTTCTGGGTGGCGTAGCAGATGTCATCCTTGCGCGGCCCCTGGATCTTGGGGAAGTGCGCACGCAAGGCATCGATGACGTCTGACGTCTCATCCACGCTGAGTGTCGTCTGGGTGACGAAACAGAGGTCGTCCGGGTTCTTCACCTTGAGTTTGGCCACATCTTCCGGCGTCTCCACCAGATACATGCCACCCTCACTGTTCTCGTACTGTCCCATGGTGCCGATCACCTCGGGGTGGCCGGCATGGCCGATGAGCACGGCTTCGGAGCCCTTGCGACTGGCGCGATGGACCTCCATGTGCACCTTGGTCACCAGCGGACAGGTGGCATCGAACACCTTGAGGGCGCGGGATTTGGCCATCTCGCGCACGACCTTGGCGACACCGTGAGCGGAGAAGATGACGATGCTGTCATCCGGCACCTCGTCCAGCTCTTCGACGAAAACGGCACCCGCCTCCTTGAGCTTGTTCACCACGTAGCGGTTGTGCACCACTTCGTGACGGACATAGATGGGGGCACCGAACTTCTCCAGCGCGCTCTCGACGATGCTGATGGCCCGGTCGACACCGGCACAGAAGCCACGGGGGTTAGCCAGCAGAATATCCATCAGTGCACCTTCTCCTCGTCATCAACTCCCAGGATCTCCACCTCGAAGGTGACGGTGTGACCGGCCAGGGGGTGGTTGAAATCGACCGTGACCGACATCCCTTCCACCGCCCGGATGATCCCGGGCAGTTCGCTGCCGTTGGGCTGGTCGAACAGAATGATGGTACCCACCTTGGGCTCAACTTCGTTACCGAATTTGGCGCGATCGAGATGGTAGATGTTGTCGGGATTGGAGAGGCCGAACGCCTCTTCCGGCGCCAGGGTAAAGCTCTTGCTCTCCCCTTCGCGCAGCCCCAGCAGGCATTGCTCGAAGCTCGGCGTCAGACTACCGTCTCCCATCCGCAGACGGGCAGGCTTGCCGTGCAGCGCCGTGCTGTCGGCCACCGAGCCATCTTCCAGTTTGATAGAGAAATGGAACAGCACACTGCTGTCCGCAGCAATCAGCTGGCTCATGAGGTCGCGTCCTGTTTTTTCTCGCCACGGAAGCCGTCCAGCACGATCATGGCGGCACCGATGAAGATGAAGCTGTCGGCCAGATTGAACGCCGGCCAGTGGGCGCGCTGCCAGTAAAAGTCGAGGAAGTCGACCACATGGCCCAGCACCAGCCGGTCAAACACGTTGCCGAGCGCCCCGCCGATGATCAGGCTGTAGGCGATACCGCTCCAGCGCTGGGTGACCGACTGCTTGCGTAGCCAGTGGATCAGCAGGCCACAGATGGCGAACGCCAGCACGGCGAAGAACCAACGCTGCCAGCCTCCCTGATCTGCCAGGAAGCTGAAAGCCGCTCCCTTGTTGTAGACATGGACCAGGTTGAAGAAGGGGGTGATCTCCACCCCCGGGTAGCCAAACGGCAGCAGCTTGACCACGGCGAGCTTGCTCGCCTGGTCCAGTACGAAGGCCAGCACCGCCAGCCACAGCCAACGCAGGCCACTTTTATGTTGAGTCATGTTCATCAGGCAAATTGACGCGTTTCGCCGTCACCCTCGACGTTGGTGACGCAGCGGCCACAGATCTCTTCGTGCCCCGCGATGGTGCCCACGTCTTCCACATGGTGCCAGCAGCGATCGCACTTGGCGGCGGCAGACTGGGCCACGCAGAGCCACAGGTCATCGCGCTCGGTTGCCACGGCCTCTGCCGGTGCGGCATCGACGCTGACTACCTTGGCCTTGGAGGTGAGCAGCACGAAGCGCAGCTCATCGGCCAATGCGTTCAGACGCGCGGCCAGCTCAGGCTTGGCGAACAGGGTCAGTTCGGCCTGCAGAGAACCGCCGATGCGCTTCTCGCCACGGGCCACTTCCAGCGCCTTGTTCACTTCACCGCGCACGGTGAGGATCTCGGCCCAGAACTCGTCGTTCAGCACTTCGCCCGCTTCCAGCCCGAACAGGCCGTCGTACCACTCCTCGGTGAACACGAACTCGCCGCGCTCGCCCGGCAGCAGGGCCCAGATCTCGTCGGCAGTGAAGCTCATGATGGGCGCCATCCAACGCACCATGGCTTCGGCGATGTGATAGAGGGCGGTCTGGCAGGAGCGACGGGCCAGGCTGTCAGCCTTGGCTGTGTACTGACGATCCTTGATGACGTCCAGATAGAAGGAACCCATCTCGATGGAGCAGAACTGCATCAGCTTCTGGGTCACGCCGTGGAAGTTGTACTCATCGAACGCGGTCACGATCTCGGTTTGTACCGCTTTGGCACGGCCTACGGCCCAGCGATCCACCACGACCATGTCGGCAGGCGCCACCATGTCGGTCGCCGGATTGAAGCCGTTCAGGTTGGCCAAGAGGAAACGGGCAGTGTTGCGGATACGACGATAGGCGTCGGCGGAGCGCTTGAGGATCTCGTCGGAGACGGTCATCTCGCCGGTGTAGTCAGTGCTCGCTACCCACAGACGCAGGATGTCGGCACCCAGCTTGTTCATCACATCTTGCGGGCTTACCACGTTGCCGATGGACTTGGACATCTTGCGGCCCTGACCATCCACGGTGAAGCCGTGAGTCAGCACCTGGTTGTAGGGAGCCTTGTCTTTCATCGCCACGCCGATCATCAAGGATGACATGAACCAGCCACGGTGCTGGTCAGAGCCTTCCAGATACATGTCGGCCGGCTTGCCGTTGAACTCGGGACGGGCATCGACCACGGAGGCATGGGTAGAGCCGGAGTCAAACCAGACGTCCAGGGTGTCGGGCACCTTCTCGTAGTTGTCGGCATCGACGCCCAGCAGCTCGGCCTTGTCCAGATCCCACCAGGCCTGGATGCCGGACTGCTCGACCCGCTTGGCCACCTCTTCCATCAGGCGCACGGAATCCGGGTGCAGCGCCTGGGTATCCTTGTGAACGAACAGGGAGATGGGCACGCCCCAGGTACGCTGACGGGAGATACACCAGTCGGGACGGTTCTCGACCATCGCCTGGATGCGATTCTTGCCCCAGGCCGGGACCCAGCCGCTCTGGCCGTGTTCGGCAATGCCCTCTTTCTCGATACGCTCGATCTCTTCCAGAGCACGCTTGCGCAGACCCTTCTGCTCCATGCTGATGAACCACTGGGGGGTGGCACGGAAGATGATCGGGGTCTTGTGACGCCAGCAGTGCGGGTAAGAGTGGTTGAATACCTTGTGGTGCAGCAGGGCACCGCGCTCGGTCAGCACCTCGACCACGGAGGCGTTGGCCTTGAACACGTGCTGGCCGGCAAACAGTTCGGTATCCGGCAGATAGACGCCGTTGCTGCCAACCGGGTTGGCCACTTCCAGACCGTACTTCTGACCGACCACGAAGTCTTCCTGACCGTGACCAGGGGCGGTGTGCACCGCGCCGGTACCGGCGTCCAGGGTAACGTGGTCACCCAGCACCACAGGTACGTCAAAGCTGTAGAAGGGGTGGTTGAAGCGCAGCAGCTCGAGTGCGGCACCCTTGGCGTAACCCAGGTTGTGGAAGTGATCGATGCCTGCGCGATCCATCACATCCTTCACCAGCTCGGCGGCCAGGATCAGACGCTCGGGATTGTCGCCCTCAACCTGCACCAGCGCGTAGTCGAGATCGGCATGCATGGCGATGGCGCGGTTGGCTGGCAGGGTCCACGGGGTAGTGGTCCAGATCACGGCAGAGAGCGCGCCCTTGCCGGTGTGGCCTTCGGCGCAATCAAACTTGGCGGCAACGGCAGCCTCGTCGACGGCCTTGAAGCGCACGTCGATGGAGGGGGAGTTCTTGTCGTAGTACTCCACTTCTGCTTCAGCCAGCGCGGAGCCGCAATCGGTACACCAGTGCACCGGCTTGGAGCCTTTATGCAGGTGGCCGTTTTCAACGATCTTGGCCATGGAACGGATGATGTTGGCTTCGGTCCCAAAATCCATGGTCAGGTAGGGGTGTTCCCAGTCACCCAGCACGCCCAGACGGATGAAGTCGGTCTTCTGCGCTTCGATCTGGGTCTTGGCGTATTTGCGGCACTCGGCGCGGAACTCGGCGGCGGAAACCTTCTCGCCCGGCTTGCCGACCATGCCTTCCACTTTCAGCTCGATGGGCAGACCGTGGCAATCCCAGCCCGGCACATAGGGGGAATCGAAGCCAGAGAGGCCCTTGGACTTGATGATGATGTCTTTGAGGATCTTGTTGACCGAATGACCGATGTGAATGCTGCCGTTCGCATAGGGGGGGCCATCGTGCAGAATGAAAGAAGGCTTACCCGCTTTGGCGCGGCGAATGGCGCCGTAAAGATCCTGATCGTACCAACGTTTCAACATGTTGGGTTCGCGTTTGGCCAGATCGCCACGCATCGGAAACTCGGTTTCCGGCAGATTCAGGGTGTGTTTATAGTCGCTCATCAGTCCTGGGTTCCCTTCTTTTCTAAAAGAGTGCTGGGTAAATGAAATTGTGGCAGCCCGAACCAGGCTCGGGCCGCCAGGGCATCTCGTTCGATCTGCTCTTTCAAGGCGGTGAAAGAGTCAAATTTCTGCTCTTCGCGCAGCTTGTGGCGAAGCAGCACCTTGACCTGCTGACCATATAGATCACCAGAAAAATCAAATAGATGTACTTCCAATCTGGCTTGTGTACCGCTCAAGGTCGGACGTACACCCACATTGGCGACACCGGGGAAAGTCTTGCCGGAACATATCACTTCCACCGCAAACACGCCACCGACCGGGACAACCTGGCGTTTGAGGGCCAGATTCGCGGTGGGAAAACCTATGGTGCGCCCCAGCTTGTCGCCATGGGCCACCCGGCCGCTGATGGCATAGGGGCGACCGAGCATCAACTCCACCTCCGCCATGCGGCCCGCTTTCAGGGCCTCGCGCACCAGGGTGCTGCTGACCCGCTGGCGGGAAAGCTGGAAACTCTGGGTGCTGATCACCTCGAACCCGAAGCGCCGACCGGCCTCCTCCAGCAGGTGGAAGTCCCCTTCCCGCCCCTTGCCGAAGCGAAAATCGTCGCCGACCACCAGATAGTGCACGCCGAGTTTCTCCACCAGCAGTTGCTCGATGAAGGTGCTGGCCGCCTGCTCAGCAAAACGATGGGTGAAACGCACGCAGAGCATGCGATCGATCTGCATTCCCTTGAGGGCTTCGTACTTCTCCCGCCAGCGGCTGAGGCGGGCGGGCGCGGCACTGCCCGCAAACAGCTCCAGCGGCTGGGGTTCGAACAACATGACGCAGGCCGGCAGGCCAAGTTGGGCGGCCTTCTCCTGCAAACGGGCCAACACCGCGTGATGCCCCTGATGAACCCCATCGAAGTTGCCTATGGTCAATACACAGCCCCGGTGACGGGGCTTGATATTGTGAATGCCGCGAATAAGCTCCATCAGTGCCTTGTACGTTGCTGCCATGGAAATCGGCGGATTATATATCAGGCAGCAGGCAGGGTCAGCCCTGCCGTTGACCCGATTTAGCCATCCCGCTCGCTTCTCGGACTCGGCCAGGAGCATCGCACCTCGTTGGCGGGCCAACTCGACAGCCCCTGAGACCGCTCCCCCATCTCCCCTGTACTGTCCCCCTCCCTTGCAGCTGGCTCCTTATTGCTGACCGGCTCTCAGGTGCCGTGGCCGGATCCCCAATGCCAAGAGGACAATGCCATACAACGCTCCGCCCAGGCAGAGCAGCAGGGTCAACTCCAGGCTGGCCTTGCCCATGCTCCAGGCACCCCATTGGGCGAGCTCCGGTGACAGATAGGCCAGAAGCCCCCCCATCAAGACCGTTGCCGCCAAGAGCTTGAGGCAGAACAGCCCGGTGTTGCGGGAAGGGCGATAGACATCCTGCTGATAGAGCCCCTTGAACAGCAGTACGGCGTTCAGCGTGCCGGAGCAGGCGGTCGCCAGCGCCAGCCCGACGTAGCCGAGCGGATAGATGAAAATAAGGTTGCACACCATGTTGGCTACCATGGCCATGATGCCGATACGCACCGGCGTCCTGGTGTCCTGGCGGGCGTAATAACCGGGGGCCAGCACCTTGATGAGCATCAAGGAGAGCAGCCCCGTGGTGGAGGCCAGCAGGCTGGCACTCGACATGCTCACCTCGTGCAGACCAAACTCACCGCGCATGAAAAGCACCCGCAGTATGGGCTCGCGCAGCACGGCGATACCGACCATGGCTGGCAAGCCGAGCAGCATCACCATGCGTACTCCCCAATCCATGGTGCGAGAGAAATCCGCCGGATCCGCATCCACGTGTTTCCTGGCCAGGGCAGGCAGTATCACCGTGCTGATGGCCACCGCAAAGAGACCGAGGGGAAACTCCAGCAACCTGTCCGAGTAATAGAGATAGCTGATGGCACCGGTGGCCAGAAACGAGGCCAGCATGGTGTTGATCAGCAGGTTGATCTGGCTGACCGACACACCGAACAGGGCCGGGATCATCAGGGTACGGATCTTCACCACCCCGGGATGGTGCCAACCCCACTTGGGCCAGACCAGCATGTTGAGCTGGCGCAGAAAAGGATACTGGAACAAAAACTGGACCAGACCGCCGAGGAAGACACCGATCGCCAGGGAGATCTCGGGGCGCTCCATCAAGGGCGCGATCCACCAGGCCGCTGCAATCATGGTGATGTTGAGGAACACCGGCGTGAAGGAGGACACGGCAAAACGGCCAAAGGTATTGAGAATGGCCCCCGCCATGGCGGTAAAGGTAATGAACCAGAGATAGGGGAAGGTGATCTTGAGCATCAGACTGGCCAGCTCGAACTTCTCCGCCGCCGGTCCGCCGTGCAGCCAGTCCCAGAACCAGCCCCAGCCAAAGAGGGCCGTCAGGACACCGGAACCCAGCACCCCGAGCAAGGTGACCACGGTGACGATACCACCCAGGGTGCCCGCCACCGCCGCCAGCAACTCGCGAACCGCCTGCTCGTCACCGTTTTTCTTGTACTCCGTCATCACGGGCACGAAGGCCTGGTTGAATGCCCCTTCGGCAAAGAGCCGGCGCAAGAAGTTGGGAATGCGATTGGCGAAGAAGAAGACGTCTGCGGCCACCCCGGCACCGAGCAAATTGGCGATGACCACATCGCGCACCAAGCCCATCACACGGGATGCCAGCGTCATTCCGGACACTATCATGCCGGATTTGATCAATTTCTTACTCAAGACGAGGCCTCTGGAACTGTCGGAAAGAAAAGAATGCTGTTAGAATCGGCCGACAGTTTAACCGTCTCCCATCTGACACACCACCGGGGGGCGGTGTTTATTTGCACAAATCATTTGACAATATGTGGTTGGGAAGGCATATTTCCGGGCCTTTTCAATACACTCGCTAAGACAGTTTTAGGAGTTTTACCTTGGCTAACATCAAATCTGCTAAGAAGCGTGCTCTTCAGTCAGAGAAACGTCGTCAGCACAACGCCAGCCGTCGTTCCATGACCCGTACCTACCTGAAGAAAGTGATCGCTGCCATCGCCTCTGGTGACAAGGCTGCTGCCACTGCCGCTTTCGCTGTTGCTCAGCCGATCATGGATCGTATGGCGACCAAAGGCCTGATCCACAAGAACAAAGCTGCTCGTCACAAGAGCCGCCTGTCTGCCCAGATCAAAGCCATGGCTTAATCAGCATCCGCTGATGAAAGCTGAAAAAACCGGCCTAGTGCCGGTTTTTTATTTGGGGTCGCTACAGTACAGTCTGTGCAACAATCCGATCATCTCGCGCACCTCATGGCTGCGCAGGGAGTAATAGACCGTCTGGGCTTCCTTCCTCGTCGCCACCAGCTCATCCCGGCGCAACACCGCCAGATGCTGCGACATGGCTGACTGGCTCAATCCCAAGACCTCGTTCAGCTCGCCGACCGACAGCTCCCTATCCAGTAACTGGCACAAGATAAACAGCCGTCGCTCATTGGCCAATGCCTTGAGCAGGGTGACGGCACGCCCGGCATTCGCTTCCATCTCTTCCAATCGCATCTCACCCTCCTCTTCCAAGACTGGCATCATAGCGCCGTCACCCTCGATTTAAAACGAGAGGCTTGCCGGCTGAATGGCCGTGAAATCCTCCTGCCCCGCAAAAAGGAAGGAGAAATCACTCTCGCATACCCGCTTGACCGCAGGATGCTGGATCATCCGCTCGGCAAAGATGACGTAATACTCCTCCATCAGATCCTGGGTTTCACCCAGCAGCATCACCTCCTCCCCCTCCAGGATCTCCTCCCGATAAATGGTCGGTGCCATGAAGATGCCCTGGTTAAAGAAGCCGAACGCCTTCATCAGCGCCGCATCGTCGAATTCTCCCAGAATGCTGGGGGAAATTCCCTGCTGCTCGAACCACTGGGTCAGTTGACGACCCATGGCGGTGCGACGGCCCGGGATGAGCAGCTTGCGCTCTTCCAGGCAGGCAGGGAAAGGCTGGGAGGGCAGAGGCGCCTTGCAGAAGAAACTGACGCCGCATCCCCCCAGACGCTTGGACAGCAACCCGGCATGCTGGCTGGAGTCCACCGGGCAATCAGAGAGGATCATGTCGAGCTTGTGCTCGCTCAACTGCTCCAGGAGCAGTTCATGGGTCGACTCGAAGCAGCGCAGGTGAATGGAACCATCATTGGGGATCACGGAGAGCAGCACCCGGCTGGCAAGACGCTTGGAGAGTGCATCGGCGATGCCGACGTCGAACAGGATCTGGCTCTCCTTGCGGTAGTTGACGATATCCAGCATCTCGTAGGAGAGGCTGAACATCTTGTCTGCATAGCGAAATACCAGTTGGCCAAGCTCGGTGGCCTCAAGGGAGCGCCCCTTTCTGATCAGCAACTTGCCGCCAAGACGCTGCTCAAGCAGCTTGATCTGACCGGTCACGGTCTGTGGGGTCAAAAAGAGGGCTTCCGCCGCCTGCGTGACGGAGCCCTTCTTCTGAGTCATCCAAAAATAGTAGAGATGGTTGTAGTTAAGGTGTGACATCCGATGGGGTTCCCGCGCCAGGCGGGCTCCGGTAGCAGCTGAGTTCAACCGCCAGAATGTCATACATGTCGCTGATCGAGTCAACCTTGTTCGCGTCGAACTGTGCCTGCAGATGGGCCTTGAGACGACCGGCATCCGGCATTCGCTCGGTGCAGTAGCGCTTGTTGGACAGCTTGACTCGCTCGCCGGCACGACTGCTCAGTGCCCGTTCGGCGAAGGTCTCTCCGAACCGGGCTTTTACCTGTGAGTCCCCCAGCATGAGTGCGCTGTCGACCACCCCGTTGAGATAGGCAGAACAACTTGCCGAGGTGGCATCCTGCTGACAATCGGCCAGACTATCTGCCCAGAGTGCAGGGCTTGCCAGCATGACTAACCATCCTAGTTTTCTCATAACCCCTCCGTACTTTGATTCGCCTCCCGATTGGGCAGCGATATCCGCAGAGCGATGTAACCGATCACGGCCGCGAGTGTGGAACCTGCCAGGATCCCGAGGCGCGAGTAGCTGCCGTAGTCCAGTCCGCCATGCTCGAATGCCAGCGATGCGATAAACATCGACATGGTGAAGCCGATGCCACACAGGATGCTGACGGCAAAGATCTGTCTGAAGTTCACTCCTTGCGGCAATTGGGCAATGCCTGATTTCACTGCCAGCCAGCTGATGGTGAAAATCCCGAGCGGCTTGCCGACGAAGAGCCCCAGGATGATCCCCATGGGGAGCGGATTGAGCAGAGCCGAGAAGTAGACCCCCTCCAGCGATACCCCGGCGTTGGCGAAAGCGAACAGCGGCAGGATCAGGAAGGCGCTCCAGGGGTGCAGCACATGCTCCAGATGCTTGAGTGGCGATGCGTAACGCTTGCCGTTGAGGGGGATCATGAAGCCCACGATGACCCCCGCCAGGGTCGCATGGACACCGGACTTGAGCACGGCAACCCAGAGCACCAGGCCGACTAGCATATAGAGTCCAATCCTGTCCTCACCACGGCGATTCATCCAGAGCAAGGTCAGGGTGGCCACCACACCTATCGCCAGCGCAGTCAGCGACAGTTGCTGGGTGTAGAAGAGGGCAATGATGATGATGACCCCCAGATCGTCCATGATGGCCAGCGCCAGCAAGAAGACCTTGAGGCTGGTCGGTACCCGCTTGCCCAGCAGCGCCATGACCCCGAGAGCGAAGGCGATGTCGGTTGCGGCCGGAATCGCCCAGCCAGCACGGGTAGCCTCGTCTCCGTAGTTGAAGAAGCTATAGATGAGGGCCGGTGCCAACATCCCACCCACGGCGGCAATGGCCGGGAAGGTTGCCTGCACCCGGGAGGAAAGCGCCCCCTCCAGCATCTCTCGCTTCACCTCGAGACCCACCAGAAGGAAGAAGATCGCCATGAAGCCATCGTTGATCCAGAGCAGCAGCGGCTTGTTGATGTCGAGCGCCGCGATGCGAACCTGCACCTCGGTATTGAGGAAGCTCTGATAGTGTTGCGCCAGTGCCGAATTGGCCAGGCCGATGGCAAGCAGGGCGGCCAGGATCAGAATGATCCCGGAAGCAGACTCCAGTTTGAGAAAACGCTTGAATACATCGCTCATATCTAACTACCCATAAGATTCCATTTTTTCAGTCTAGGGCCCGAGTAGCTCAATGAAAAATCGTTTCTAACGGCCGATAACAACGGAAAAACCGAAAGCAAAACATATCATGCCTGCTATAAGCCGGTTACTACCCTCTTTCAAGAGCCTTCTCTCCACCCGGAACATCGCATATAAATTCACATAAAATGCAAAAGGCGCCCGCAGGCGCCTCTAACAGCTGAGTGTCAATTCATCGTCACCTGAGAGGCGGGACTCGCCCCAGGCTCATTACTTACTCAAATAGCGACAGGCGCCTTGATCCCAGGATGGGGATCATAGCCCTGGATCTCGAAATCCTCGAATCTGTAATCGAAGATGGAGTCAGGTTTGCGCTTGATCACCAGTTGCGGCAAAGGGCGCGGTTCACGGGTGAGTTGCAGTGCGGTCTGCTCCATGTGGTTGGAATAGAGGTGCACATCACCACCGGTCCAGACAAAGTCCCCCACTTCCAGATCGCACTGCTGCGCCATCATGTGGGTCAGCAGCGCATAGCTGGCAATGTTGAACGGCAGGCCAAGGAAGACATCACAACTGCGCTGGTAGAGCTGGCAGGAGAGCTTGCCATCCGCCACATAGAACTGGAAGAAGGCGTGACAGGGTGCCAACGCCATCTTGTCCAGCTCGCCCACGTTCCAGGCGGAGACGATGATGCGGCGGGAATCCGGGTTGTGCTTGATGTCATCCACCGCTTTCTGGATCTGGTCGATGACAGATCCATCGGCCGCTGGCCAGGAGCGCCACTGGGCACCATAGACAGGCCCCAGATCACCGTGCTCGTCGGCCCACTCATCCCAGATGCTGACACCGTGCTCTTTCAGATAGGCGGTGTTGGTATCGCCATTGAGGAACCAGAGCAGCTCATGAATGATGGAGCGCAGGTGGCACTTCTTGGTGGTCACCAGCGGGAATCCTTCCGCCAGATTGAAGCGCATCTGATGACCGAACAAGGAGACTGTCCCGGTGCCGGTGCGATCGGATTTGACGGTCCCTTCATCCAGAATTTTCTGCATCAGGTCGAGATAGGCACGCATTACTTCGCCTCCTTCGGTGCATTGCCGAACAGACGGGGCTGCTTGTAGGCGGCCCAGACCATGAGCCCCCCCGCCACTATCATCGGGGTAGAAAGGATCTGACCCATGCTGATCTCATTGAAGTAGAGACCCAGCTGGCTGTCTGGTTGACGAACAAACTCCACCAGGAAGCGGAACAGACCGTAGAACAGCAGGAACATCCCGGAAATGGCGCCACGGGGTGGGTGCTTGCGCCAGAACAGGTTCAGGATGATGAAGAGCACCACCCCTTCCAGCGCGAACTGATAGAGCTGGGACGGGTGACGCGGCTCGGGACCCGCCTCGGGGAAGATGATGGCCCAGGGGACATCGGTGACCCGCCCCCACAACTCGCCGTTCATGAAGTTGCCGATGCGGCCAACACCGAGGCCGAACGGAATCAGCGGCGCCACGAAATCCGCCACGGTGAAGAAGTGGCGCTGGGTTTTGTGGGCAAACCAGATCATGGCGGTGATCACCCCGATGAGACCGCCGTGGAACGACATGCCACCGGTCCATATCTTGAACAGATAGGTCGGGTCGGCGAGGAAGAGATCGAAGTTGTAGAACAGCACGTAACCGATGCGCCCGCCCAGGATCACCCCGAGGAAGCCATAAAACAGCAGGTCGGATACCTCGTTGCGGGTCCAGCCGCTATTGGGTGCATCGGCACGGCGACCAGCCAGCCACATGGCGAAGGCAAAACCGAACAGGTACATGAGACCATACCAGCGTACCGATAATGGTCCCAAACTGAATGCTACGGGATCAATCTGCGAGAAAACCCAATATCCGTCGTGCTGCATAGGCGGCCCCAATCATAAGAAAAGCCGCATTCTCCGATCATTCTTACGCAGTAACAAGGTGGAATATCAATCGGGCAGCCTGACCTTGTGCCCAGCCCGCAGCAATCCGCCCAGACCGTGTTCTTCCAGATAGCGGGCAAACAGGCCGCGCAGCACGTGAGGATTGTCATGCTTGAGACCATCCGCCATCAGCGCCTTCAACTCACCAAGGTCGGATTGCCGCAGCACGTATTTGATACGGGAGATGTTGTGGGTATTCATGCTGAAACGGCGATAGCCCATGGCCAGCAGCAGTAGCACACCGACCGGATCGCCAGCCAGCTCGCCACAAACAGAGACCGGCTTGTGATAGCGCCGGGAGGCATCGACCAGCAGTTGCAAAGCGCGGATCACAGCGGGATGGAAGGCATCGTAGATGCTGGCGACACGGGCATTGTTGCGATCCACCGCCAGCAGGTACTGGGTCAGGTCGTTGCTGCCCACCGACCAGAAGTCGATGAGCGGCGCCATCTCCGGCAGGATGTACAGCGCGGAGGGGACTTCGATCATCACCCCGAGACTGGGGTAGCGGATCACCGCATCGCGGCTGGCCGCTTCTTCCGACACCTCGCGCCACGCCTGATCCAGCAGACGACGGGAGGCCTTGATTTCACTGACGCTGCTGATCATCGGCAGCATGATGGCCAGATTGTCCAGCCCTTCGCTGGCCCGCAACATGGCCTTGAGCTGAACCAGGAAGAGCTCGGGGTGATCCAGGGTGAGCCGGATCCCCCGCCAACCAAGGAAGGGATTTTCCTCCACGATGGGGAAATAGGGCAGTTGCTTGTCCCCCCCCACGTCCAGAGTCCGCATGCAAACCGGGCGATCCCGATAGGTTTCCAGGATCCCGCGATAGCGGGCAGTCTGCTCCCACTCCGAAGGGAAGCTGTCCTGCAGCATGAAGGGGATCTCGGTGCGATAGAGCCCGACCCCGTCCGCCAGATGATTGAGGGAGATCTCGGTATCCGCACTCAGCCCTGCGTTGAGCAGCAGAGAGACCTTGGTGCCGTCGGCAGTCTCGGAGGGCTGGTTGTCGACGCTGCGCACCAGGGTGTCGAGTGCCCGCTCCTCACTCAGCAGTTGCCGGTACTCGGTCAGGATCACTTGGTTGGGTTCGATGAAGAGATCGCCGCTGTAGCCATCGATGACCAGAGTGCGACCGCCGATGTCACCGAGAGGCAGATCCACCCCCATGATGGCCGCCACCCCCATGGCACGGGCCAGGATGGCGGCATGGGAGTTGGTCCCGCCCTTGAGCGACACCACACCGCTCAGAAATTCCCTCGGGATCTCCGCAAGGATGGTGGCCGTCACTTCATCGGCGACCAGCACCACGGGTTCGCCGATGGTGAGCTGCTCGGGTTCGTCCTGCACCAGCCGGCTGATGAGCCGCTGGGCGATGTCTTTCACATCGGTGGAACGCTCCCGCAGATAGGGATCCTTCATCCCCTTGAACTGCTCTATCAGCCGATCGCTGATGAGTTTGACCGCGGAGATGGCGGTCCAGTGTTCCTTGCTGACCTTGTTGCGGATGGGCTTGATGTAGCCGGGATCGTTCAACAGGTGCAGATAGATGTCGAAGATGGCGACCGAGTCCTGGCTGTAGCTCTCGCGAAAGCGCAGTGCCAAGCTCTCCAGATCGTGGCGCACTTCCTCCACCGCCAGCTCGAGACGGGCAAGCTGCTTGGCATGATCCTCGTCCTTGCGCGGCGTGATGGTATTGAGCGCCTTGCGCGGACGCCACACCCAGGCCTTGGCGATGGCGATGCCACTCGCCCCGGCAATACCGCGCAGCGGCTTGCTCCAGTCGGTCTTCTGCAGCCACCCCTTGGCCTGGGCCTGGGCGATGCGGGCAGCCAGCTGAGCCGCCAGGGTGACCATGAAGGACTCCTCCCCCTCATCGAAGAGGCGGCTCTCCTTCTGCTGCACGACCAGAATCCCCACCACCTGACGCTGATGCATGATGGGAGCGCCGAGGAAGGAGCGAAACGCCTCTTCCGCCACATCGGGCAGGAACTTAAAACTGGGGTGAGAGGGGGCATCGGCCAGGTTGATCAGCTCTTCACGCTGACCCACCAGGCCGACGATACCCTGCTCGAACGGCAGGGTGGCCTTGCCCACGGCCGATTCGGCCAGACCATCGGTCGCAGCCAGTCGATAGCGGCGCATGTCCGGCTCGGCCACATAGACGGAGCAGCAGTCCACCGTCATGGCGAGCCGGGTCTGGCTCACCAATGCTTGCAAGGCCTGTTCGAGGGTGTTGGCCTCGGCCATGCTTTCCACGATGCGTCTGAGTTCCGTCAGCAACTAGTTATGCTCCTTAACGCGAGCGGTTGCGCCGCCCATCTTTTCGGTTAGCCTGCACCACGGGGACTGGCATGGCCAGCGGGGCAAACTCTTTCATCACCCGGCGGTAAACCTCCCGCTTGAAGGAGACGACCTGACGAACCGGGTACCAGAAGCTGACCCAACGCCAATCATCAAATTCCGGGTGACCATGACAGCCAAACTGGATCCTGGACTCTTTGCCAGGATCGAGCTGCAACAAAAACCATTTCTGCTTCTGGCCAATACAGACCGGTGAACTGTCCCAGCGGACGAGTCGTTTGGGTAAGCGATACTTCAGCCAGTTGCGACTGGTCGCCAGTATGGTCACATCGTCCTGCTTGAGGCCTATCTCCTCATACAGCTCACGATACATGGCCTGTTCCGGCGATTCACCATCATCAACCCCCCCCTGCGGAAACTGCCAGGAGTGCTGCCCATAGCGCTTAGCCCACAATACTTGTCCGTCACGGTTACAGATCACGATGCCGACATTGGGACGAAATCCGTCACCATCTATCACGTGATCACCTTATAAAGGCTGAATCTATAACGAGATTGTTCCACATTCACCCCGTGGCGGCAAACAGGGACTGTCATCTTCCATTCATGAATAACTTGGCATTTCAAGCAAAGTTATAAACAAATTGAAGGTTCATGCTAGGCAAGTTGCCCACCCAGACTGTGCATAAACCTGTGATCAAGCAGGTATATACAGTAGTTTTATACTGTGGCATTGCACGGAAGCATATCATACCCGATTCACTTAAAAACAAAATATACATTTAAATACATAAGGTTATAGTTTGATTGCTGGATCAAGATCCATGTCTTTTGCCTAAGAGGATCCAGCCTGTCAATTGTGAACAAGTTCGACTGCTCAAAGATCCACCAAGACGGATTTATCCACAGATATGGCGCATTATCTGCACCGAAATGGCGCTGAAAATCGGCGTACTCTCACATTTATTTCTGGTGCCACGCTTCCTTTCACCACTTTACGCCAGTTATCCAAGATTTCTGTGGATAACTGTGTGCAACAGCTCGCACAAACCCTTGGACAACTCGTTAATGCGGGGATCCGGCGTGTCGATATACTGGATAAAGAAAGTAAATCCCTTTAAAATCATTTGGATATGTTGAATTTGGCCATCCATGTCTCCCTGTGTATAGTCGGGCGAGGATCGGTTATAAAATCAGCGATACCATGCAAGGATCCGTATTGCGATGTCTATTATCTCCAGAGGAGCCCTCATGCCTGCCAATCCCCAGTCAGAACAAGAGCTGCTCAGTCGAGCCTACGCCATGGCTGGCTTCACTCTGGCCCAGCTTGCCGCAACGGCGGGCATCCCCGTACCGCGGGATCTCAGACGTGACAAGGGCTGGACAGGGCAGTTGATCGAGTGGCAGCTGGGGGCCAGTGCAGGTAGCCGTCCCGAGCAGGATTTTCCGGATCTCGGTATCGAGCTCAAGACGATCCCCGTCGATCCTCAAGGGCGCCCGCTGGAAACCACCTTTGTCTGCGTGGCCCCCCTCATCGGGGTCAGCGGCCAGCGCTGGGAGGAGTCGAACGTGCGCAACAAGCTGTCGCGGGTGCTCTGGATCCCGGTGGAAGGCAGCCGCGACATCCCTGTCGGCGACCGTCGCGTCGGCATGCCGCTGCTATGGAGCCCGAATGAAGAGGAAGAAGGACTGCTGCGCCAGGACTGGGAAGAGCTGATGGACATGATAGTGCTGGGGGAAGTGGAGCAGATCAGCGCCCGCCACGGCCAAGTATTGCAGCTGCGCCCCAAGGCGGCCAACAGCAAGGCGCTGACCCGCGCCATCGGCCGCAATGGCCAACCCATCATGACGCTACCACGGGGCTTCTACCTCAAGATCGAGTTCACCCATCAACTCCTGCAGCGCCATTTTGCCCTCCCCCTTTGATCCTGCTTATCAACATCCTTGTCATAAAGTGATATAAAAATAACCAGCGCTACTTTCTTCGCAGCCAGTGACAAGGAGTCCATATGCCGATCAACAAGCAATTCCTCAAATCCCGTCCCGAGGTCAAGGTGACCTTTGCCGTCGAAAAGGAGGCCGCCGGTGATGCCGAGCAGGTCTTGCTGCTGGGTGAATTCAGCCAGTGGCAGCCCATTGAACTGAAGAGGATGAAAAACGGGGAGTTCAAGGCGACACTCAACCTGCCGACCGATGGCCCCAGCCATTTCGAGTATTGCTATCAGCTAGTGCAACCCGATGGTGAAACCCTTTATGACAACGACTGGGAGGCGGACGACTATGTGCCTGGCCCCTTCGGGCGTGACAACTCGGTGGTGCGGGTCAGCCAGCCCGGTTGAGCCAATACCCCGCACACGGATACAAAAAAGGCTCGCCATTGGCGAGCCTTTTCACTACCTGTCGAGCTTTTCGCCGACATACCGACACCAATTCGAATCGAATTAGTTGAGCTTCTCTTTGATACGAGCAGCTTTGCCGGACAGGTTGCGCAGGTAGTACAGTTTGGCGCGGCGAACATCACCACGACGCTTCAGTTCTACACTGTGGATCAGCGGAGAGTGAGTCTGGAATACACGCTCAACACCTTCGCCGTTGGAGATCTTGCGAACGGTGAAAGCAGAGTGCAGACCGCGGTTACGCTTGGCAATCACGATGCCTTCGAAAGCCTGCAGACGCTCTTTACCACCTTCTTTAACACGAACTTGAACACGTACGGTGTCGCCCTGGGCAAAAGCCGGGATGTCGGTACGCAGTTGCTCTTGTTCAAGCTGCTGAATAATCTTGCTCATTGTCTTTCCTTACCTAGGATAAACTGAAAACTCTACTTAACGCTGTCACGCACTTCGCGGACATACTCGGCAAGAAGTGATTCTTGCTCGTCAGTCAGAGCTAGGTTGTTAATAAGTTCCGGCCTTCTCTGCCAGGTTCGTCCGAGCGATTGCTTGAGTCGCCAGCGCCGAATCACTTCGTGATTGCCGCTTGTCAGCGCCTCGGGCACCGTCAGCCCATCCAACACCTCCGGCCGAGTATAGTGGGGATGATCCAGCAGCCCATCCGTGAAGGAGTCCTGCTCGGCACTGGCCTGATCACCCAAGACCCCCGGGACCAGACGCGAAACCGCATCGATCAGGGTCATGGCAGGCAACTCGCCACCACTTAACACGTAATCCCCGATAGACCACTCTTCGTCGACTTCGGTTTGTATCACGCGCTCATCGATACCTTCGTATCGACCGGCGACCAGAATCAGTTTCTGATTCATCGCCAACTCGGTCACGCCCGCTTGAGTCAGCTTGCGTCCCTGAGGAGAGAGATAGATGACTTTCGCCCCGTCTCCCGCCGCTTGCTTGGCTGCATGAATGGCATCACGCAGCGGCTGAACCATCATCAACATGCCGGGCCCACCACCATAAGGACGATCATCGACCGTACGGTGTTTGTCGTGGGTGAAGTCCCGAGGGTTCCAGCACTCAATCTGCAGCAGGCCACTCTTGACGGCCCGACCCGTTACCCCGTGCTCGGTAATGGCTCGGAACATTTCCGGGAAGAGGCTAATGACCCCAATCCACATAAGAAACCTCCGGCACCCGTGTTAGCGCGGGAAACTAGAAACCAGGATCCCAATCAACTTCGATTGTTCGAGCAGTCAGATCAATATTCTTGATCACCTGCTCTTCCAGGAACGGTATCAACCGCTCCTTTGCACCAAAGGCATCTTTTACATTGGCCTCAACCACCAACACATCGTTGGAGCCGGTTTCCATCAATTCGGTCACCTTGCCCAGGTCGTATCCCTTGGTGGTTACCACGGTGCAACCAATGAGGTCACGCCAGTAGAACTCCCCTTCGGGCAACGCAGGCAACAGATCGGCGGGGACGCCAATCTCGACGTTGGTCAATGCCAGGGCATCCTCACGCACATCGATACCATCGAGTTTGCAGATCAGACCCTTGTTGTGACGCTTCCAGGATGACACCCGGATTTCACGCCACGCCCCGTTCTGATTGATCAGCCAGGGGTTGTAATCGAAAATCGCTTCGGCAACATCGGTGAAGGAGTTCACTTTAAGCCAGCCCTTGATCCCGTAAACGGTTCCCAGGGTGCCCAGAACTACAGGTTTTTCCACCTTAACTCCCTACCGTTTGGCTGATTAAGCAGCTTTGGCAGCGTCTTTGATCAGCTTGGCAACGCGGTCAGAAACAGCGGCACCAGTAGCAACCCAATGCTCGATACGAGCCAGGTCCAGGTTCAGCTTTTCAGCGTTACCAGCAGCAACCGGGTTGAAGAAACCGACGCGCTCGATGAAACGACCGTCACGGGCGTTACGGCTGTCAGCAACTACTACCTGGTAGAACGGACGCTTTTTCGCGCCACCACGTTGTAAACGAATGGTTACCATATCGTCCTCATAAACATCTAATGAACAAGGCCTGCAAATACGCAGACCCTAGCTTAAAATAAGCCGCGTAATTCTACTTGGATTCGTAATAATTGCAACCAAGCCAGCTATTTTTTGCGCAGGAATTGGCATGAAAAAGGCTCACCAGGGTGAGCCTTTCTACCTGACCAGCAGGAAAATCAGAACGGACCGCGACCGCCACCACCGAATCCGGGGGGCAGCATGTTCTTCATCTGGCCCATCATCTTGCGCATGCCGCCCTTGCCGGACATTTTCTTCATCATGCGCTGCATCTCGGTGAACTGCTTGAGCAGCTTGTTCACATCCTGGACCTGCATGCCGGAGCCCGCAGCGATGCGGCGCTTGCGGGAGCCCTTGATGAGATCGGGATGGGCACGCTCTTTCGGCGTCATGGAGCTGATGATGGCCTCCATCCGCACGGTGAGCTTGTCATCCATCTGATCCTTGATGTTGTCCGGCAGGCCGGACATGCCAGGCAGCTTGTCGAGCATCCCCATCATGCCACCCATGTTGCGCATCTGGGCCAGCTGCTCACGGAAGTCTTCCAGATCGAAGCCCTTGCCACTCTTGACCTTGCTGGCCAGCTTGGCCGCCTTCTCTTTATCGACGTTGCGCTCCACCTCTTCGATGAGAGAGAGCACATCCCCCATACCGAGGATGCGGGAGGCGAGACGATCCGGATGGAACGGCTCCAGCGCGTCGGTCTTCTCGCCCATACCGATGAACTTGACCGGTTTGCCGGTGATGTGGCGCACCGACAGTGCGGCACCACCGCGGGCATCACCGTCTGCCTTGGTAAGGATCACACCGGTGAGCGGCAGCGCCTCGTTGAAGGCCTTGGCGGTATTGGCAGCATCCTGGCCTGTCATGGCATCCACCACGAACAGGGTTTCGACCGGCTTGATGGTGGCGTGCAGATCCTGGATCTCCGCCATCATTTCGCCATCGACGTGCAGACGACCGGCTGTATCGACGATCACCACGTCATAGAACTTCTTGCGCGCCTGATCGATGGCGGCAGTGGCAATGGCGATCGGTTTCTGGCTGGCATCACTCGGGAAGAAGTCGACACCGATGTCGCCCGCAAGGGTCTCAAGCTGCTTGATCGCCGCCGGACGGTAGACGTCCGCACTGACCACCAGCACCTTCTTCTTGCTGCGCTCCTTGAGCAGTTTGGCCAGTTTGCCGACCGTAGTGGTCTTACCGGCCCCCTGAAGACCTGCCATCAGGATGATGGCCGGCGGCTGGGCAGCCAGGTTGAGCTGTTCGTTGGCCTCCCCCATCACGGTGACCAGTTCGCCATGGACTATCTTGATGAAGGCCTGGCCCGGGCTCAGGGATTTGGCCACTTCCTGGCCCACGGCTCGTTCCTTGACGCGCGCCACAAAATCGCGCACCACCGGCAAGGCGACGTCCGCCTCGAGCAACGCCATGCGGACTTCGCGCAGGGTATCCTTGATATTCTCTTCGGTCAGACGGCCGCGGCCGCTGACGTTGCGCAGGGTGCGCGAGAGTCGTTCAGTCAAATTCTCAAACATGACGCTTTCCGGTTCTTGGCGTGACACTGGGGGCATTATACCCCGGTCAGCACTCTAGGGACGATTACTCGCCGCTTGCCGCGGCGGCCTGCCATCGAACGGGCAGGTCAACAAATGGAGGGCAGTATACCCCAGTCAACGCCGGAGGACGATTATTCGCCGCACGGTGACCATCAACGCCTACTTATATGTGGGCAGTTAGCCTCTGGCACAACTGGCGAGCATATCTTGTGCAAGGTATACTGCCCCTCTTATCCATAAAGCTTGTTTGACAACGACCTGGTTATGATCGTGATCTCTGTTCTGGCCCTGGCGTTTTACCTGCTGGCCATCATCGCCTCACTGCACCTGCTGCTCAGCGCCAAGCCCGTCGGGCAAGTATCGCTGTTCGCCTGTGTCGGCCTGGCCCTGACCGCCCATGGCATGGCGGTGGGCAGCGAAGTGCTGGCCACCCATTCCGGCCAGAATCTCAGCATGTTGAACGTGGCGTCCCTGGTCAGCCTTATCATCAGTTGCTTCATGACCTGCGTCACCCGACGCTTCAACGGCTGGATCCTGCTGCCCGTCGTCTACAGTTTTTCAGCCCTGCTGCTGGCAGCCAGCGCGCTCATTCCCGGGCGCTACATCACCCATCTGGAAGCGCACCCCCAGTTACTGCTGCACATAGGCCTCGCGCTGATGGCCTATTCGGTACTGATGATCGCCTGCTTGTTTGCCCTCCAGCTTGCCTGCCTGGACAGGCAACTGAAATCCAGAAAGATCAGCCACCTGCCAGCCATGCCACCCCTGATGACGGTGGAGAAGCGTCTGTTTCAGCTCATTTCCGCAGGTCTGCTGCTGCTGACTCTCTCCATCGCATCCGGCCTGTTCTTCCTAGAAGACATGTTTGCCCAGGGCAAGTCCCACAAGGCCATCCTCTCTATCCTGGCCTGGTGCGTCTACGCTCTGCTGCTCTGGGGTCACCATACCCGTGGCTGGCGCGGCCGCAAGGTCATCATGCTGAGCCTCATCGGCAGCTTCATCCTGACACTGGCCTATTTTGGCAGCCGTTTCGTCAAGGAAGTGCTGCTTAGCTGACACACGAACATTCCCCAACCATCCTTACAGGAGCCCTTCTTGGACAGTATCTCAACGAGTACATTGCTGATTGTTCTCGTTATCTTGATCCTTTTGTCAGCCTTCTTCTCCAGTTCCGAAACAGGTCTGATGTCGCTCAACCGCTACAAGCTGCGGCATCTGGCCCAGACCAAGCACAAGGCTGCCCGCCGGGTCGAGAAGCTGCTGGCCAGGCCGGACCGCCTGCTTGGCCTCATTCTCATCGGCAACAATCTGGTCAACATCCTGGCCTCCGCCATCGCGACCATCGTCTGCATCCGGCTGTTCGGGGATCTCGGCGTCGCCATTGCCACCTTCGGGCTGACCCTGGTGGTGCTGGTATTCGGGGAAGTCACCCCCAAGACACTGGCGGCCATGTTCCCCGAGCGGATAGCCTACCCTGCCTCTTGGATCCTCAAGGGGCTGATGGTGCCGTTCGCCCCCCTTGTCTGGCTCATCAACAGCATCACGAACCTGCTGCTGAAACTCTTGCGTCTCGAGCACAACAAGGATGATTCCCTCAATTCCGAAGAGCTGCGCACCATCGTCAACGAGGCGGGCAATCTCATTCCCAAGCACCACCAGGAGATGCTGATAAGCATCCTGGATCTCGACAAGATGACGGTGGAGAACATCATGGTCCCGCGCAGCGAGATCTCCGCCATCGACATCAATGACGACTGGAAGATCATACTGCGCCAGCTGGCCCACTGCGCCCACACCAAGATCCTGCTCTATCGCGACAACATCGATGACGTCGTCGGCTTCCTGCACTCACGGGATGCCCTGAGACTGGTCGCCCGGGATCAGTTCAGCAAGTCCAGCCTGCTGCGGGAAGTCGACCCCATCTATTTCATCCCCCAGGGGACCCCCCTCAACGTGCAGTTGGCCAAGTTCCAGCGCAACAAGGAGCGAATTGGCCTTATCGTCGACGAATATGGCGATATTCAGGGGCTGATCACCCTGGACGACATCCTGGAAGAGATTGTCGGTGACTTCACCACCTCCATGACACCGACCCCGAGTGACGAGATCCATCCCCAGCCGGACGGCTCCTTCCTGGTCGAAGGCTCCGCCAGCATCCGCGAGCTGAACAAGGAGATGGACTGGCACCTGCCCATGGACGGCCCACGGACCCTCAATGGCGCAATCCTGGAGTACCTTGAGGAGATCCCCCAACCCAACATCAGTGTCAGGCTGGCGGGCTACCCTATCGAGATTCTCGAAGTGGAGAACAACATGGTGAAGATGGCGAGGATCATGCCGCACCTGTACCGGGACGATTCAGGGTACGAGGATTGAAAAAAGGCTGCCAATGGCAGCCTTTTTGTTTCACTCGCTCTCGTCATCCGGCTCCAGCACCAGAGTGGGGATGAGCTCACCGAACACCTGCTGCAACTCGTCACGGTTTGCCAGCAAATCCTGCAGCGTATAACCATCCATCACCGCGAGGAAGGCGTTCATCGCCTCCTTCAAGGCACTCTTGAGCAGACAGACGGAGACGATATGGCAGACCGGGGAGCTGCAGTCGATCCCGTCCAGATTGCCTTCCAACGCCCGGATCACTTGCCCGATATTGATCTCGTCGGGGGAGCGCGCCATGCGGATGCCACCATTCTTGCCGCGTTGTGACTGCAGATAGCCCAGTTTTACCAACTGGTTCACCACCTTCACCATGTGGTTGCGGGATACGTCGTACAAGGCGGATACCTTGGCCACGCTCGACAGTTCCCCCTCCGGCAGGGTGGCCAGATAGAGCAGGGCTCTCAATCCAAAATCGGTATAGCTCGTTAGTCTCATAGTGCCTGTAGCGCCTAGCGCGAAGAATTGATGATTGATCCAGATCAATTAAACATTTAGGATGCAACTTAATAAATGACATTCCAGATGTTCAATTAGAAAGGACCTCCTATGTTAGACCAAGCCACCATCGCCGTCATCAAGAGCACCATTCCTTTGCTCGAATCGGCGGGCCCTGACCTCACACGGCACTTTTATCAGCGCATGTTCAGCCACAATCCCGAGTTGAAGGATGTCTTCAACCTGGCTCACCAGCGTAGCGGGGGGCAACCCTTGGCACTGTTCAGTGCGGTGGCGGCCTATGCCAGGAACATCGACAATCTGGGGGCCCTGGCCGGAGCCGTTGAACGCATCGCCCACAAACACACGGGTTTCCTGATCCAGCCGGAACAATATCACATTGTGGGTAGTCATCTCTTGGCCACGCTCAAAGAAATGGGTGGCAACGCTGTCACGGAGGAGGTCCTTACCGCCTGGGGCAAGGCGTACGGTGTGCTGGCCGACATCTTTATCGGCCGGGAGAGCGAGCTCTATCGGGAGAAGGCAAGCCAGGACGGTGGTTGGCAGGGAACCCGCTCTTTCATCATCAAGGAGAAGCGTCAGGAGAGTGAACTCATCACCTCTTTCGTCCTGGCCCCCCTCGATGGCAACCCCGTGTTGCGTTTCAAACCGGGGCAATATCTCAGTATCAAGCTGGTTCATCCCGCCCTCGAGCATCAGGAGATCCGCCAGTATTCCCTCTCGGACGCCCCCAATGGCCGCGACTACCGCATCAGCGTCAAGCGAGAACCCAGGGGTCAGGCCTCCAACCTGTTGCATGATCATCTTCACATCGGTGACACGCTCGACATCATGCCGCCGGCCGGCGACTTTTTCCTGCAAGAGGAGACAGACACGCCTGTGGTGCTGATCTCCGCCGGGGTCGGCCTCACCCCCATGCTGAGCATGCTCAACCACTTGCTGGCCGATGGCCCGGATATGGATATTCGCTGGCTTCACGCCTGCGAACATGGCGCCCACCACGCGTTCAGGGACGAGATCCGGGCAAAGAGCAGGCAACACGGGAAACTGGAGAGCCGGATCTGGTATCGGGAGCCGGGGGAGCAGGATGTCAAAGGAGAGGATTACGACTTCAGTGGCACTCTGGCACTGGAGCAGGTCACCGACCTCATTCCGGCCGACGCCCACTACTATTTCTGCGGCCCTGTCCCGTTCATGAAGGCAGTCAAAGCTCAGCTGGAGAATGTGGGCGTGCCTGCCGAGCGGATGCACTACGAGGTCTTCGGCCCCCATCAGGGCCTCTGATCCCTCCCCTGACCGGGAAAATGCACAAGGCCCACAAGCACAGCTTCGTGGGCCTTGTAATATCAAAGCGGGCTACCAGCACTCAGTGCATCGCCTTGGCACGGGCGATGGCATTGGCGGGCATCCGGTTGCCGAGCCGGCTGAGCAGGCTCGCCGCCTTCTGGTGCATGGCCTTGTCGCCGATGACGGCGCCGTGCAGCCAGTGATACGCCTCCTCGTAATCCAGGGGACTCCCCATGCCCTGCAGCAACATCTCCACCCACTCCATCTGTGCCCGCAAGAAGCCGAGGCTCGCGGCTTCCCGCATCAGGGTCTCGGCCCGCACCAGATCTTTCTGGACCAGGATCCCCTTCCAGTAATAGCGGCCAAGCTGTTCCAGCGCCGGTGCCAGCCCCTGGTTGGCGGCCTCCCACATGTACTGCACCCCGATCTGGGCGTCCGGCTTGGTGCAAACTCCCCAGGCCAGCATGTCCCCCCAGAGGAACTGATAGGCAGGGATCTTCATCACCGAGGCCCGCGCCTCGATATCCTGGGTGAGCTGGCACCTGTCCTGTTTCACCCGGGCCAGATGGCGCCCCTGCTCTATCCAGTTGAGCAGTTCGTCCTGGCGATAGAGCGGCACGGCCTGCAACTCTCCCGCAGCAGCGGATGCCTGCGTCGTCGCCCTGGGCAGCGGCGCCGGGGCCGGGGCAGATGCCACGGGGGCGGCAGCGGCCGGCACCGCGGTTGACGGCATGGGAGCTGTGGCCACACTGGCCGAGGACTCCGCAACCGGTGCTGGGACCGGGGCGGTCGATGGCAAGGCCGCCGAGGGCGTCGGTGCTGTGGCCGGACTGGCCGAGGGCTCCGCAACCGGTGTTGGGACCGGGGCGGTCGATGGCAAGGCCGCCGAGGGCGTCGGGACGGGAGCGGCCGTGACCGCCGTCGACTGGGGTTGCGCAGCGGCCGAGGTGGGCTCCGCACCCTGCAAAGGGAAGCTGCACACACCGATAATGGCGATGAGGGTTCTTGGTTTTATCATAGGGATCTCCTGCTGCCTTCTGTTATCGGCAGCCAGAGCCATCTCCTTAGCCCGCTACACCCAACCCCGAAAATGACAAAGGGGAGCCTGGGCTCCCCTTGCGGTCGACGTAGCAACTTACTTGACGAAGTCGACGCCCAGCTGGATGTCGGCCTTCAGGGTGGCCAGCATGCTGTCCATCGCTTCCTGCTCGAAGGCGCTCAGCTTGCCGTAGTCCAGCACGGTTTCGACACCGTTCTTGCCGAGCAGCACCGGCTGCGCGAAGAAGGTGGCGTGCTCTCCGTTGCCTTCCACATAGGCACACTCGATGACGTTGGCTTCCCCTTGCAGACCCTTGATGAGCGACAGACCGAAACGGCAGGCTGCCTGACCCATGGAGAGAGTGGCGGAACCGCCACCGGCCTTGGCTTCCACCACTTCGGTACCGGCATTCTGGATGCGCTTGGTCATGGCAGCCACTTCCTCAGCGGTGAAGCTGGCGCCTTCAACCTGGGAGAGCAGCGGCAGAATGGTCACGCCACTGTGACCGCCGATGACGTTGACGCGCACCTTGTCAACGTTCAGGCCCTTGGCTTCGGCCACGAAGGTCTCGCCACGGATCACATCCAGGGTGGTCACGCCGAACAGGCGACGCTTGTCATAGACACCGGCTTTCTTCAGCACTTCGGCGGCGATGGCGACCGTGGTGTTGACCGGGTTGGTGATGATGCCGATCAGTGCTTTCGGGCAGGAAGCGGCACACTTTTCCACCAGGTTCTTGACGATACCGGCGTTGATGTTGAACAGGTCGGAACGGTCCATGCCGGGCTTGCGCGCCACGCCGGCAGAGATCAGCACGACATCGGCGCCGACCAGAGCCGGGCTCGGATCTTCACCGCAGAAACCTTTTACTTTCACGTCAGTCGGGATGTGGCTCAGGTCCGCCGCCACGCCCGGAGTGACCGGGGCAATGTCATACAGGCTCAGTTCGGAACCGGCAGGCAGGCGGTTTTTCAACAGCAGAGCGAGGGCTTGGCCGATGCCACCGGCGGCACCCAGAACGGCAACTTTCATGATCAACTCCATGTCTAAGCGTAGGTTTAAGGTTGTTTCTAGTTGGGTTAACGCTGATTCTTATTGTGCGCCTCACCTTAAAGGATCCCCTCCTAAAAAACAATCTGATAACAGTTGTAATCACGGGTTCTGTGAGCCAGGGAACAAGCGGCGATGAAAGCGGAGAGGAATATGCGATAAATGGGAGGAAAGACACAGATTTCCTGTGCTCCCCTCACCATTAAGAGGTAAATGTGACTGCTTCAGGACTGGAAAGCCAGTGCTCGACGCTCACACCAGCGGAAACCAATTGTTAACAATCCATTCATGGTCAGATAGAGCGCTCCGGCCACAGTGAACACCGCCAGAGTGTCATAGGTCTGGGCATTGAGACGCTGGGCCAGCCCCATGATGTCCATGATGGTGATGGTACTGGCGAGCGAACTCCCCTTGAGCACCAGGATCACCTCGTTGGAATAGGCGGGGACCAGCCGACGGGCGGCATGGCGGGTCTTCATCCACAGGGTCTGTCCGGCCGAGAAGCCGAGCGCACGGCAGGCCTCCACCTCACCGGCGGGGATGGCGTCGAGCGCCCCCTTGAACAACCGGGTGGAGTAGGCTGCGGTATTGAAACCGAGCGCCAGCACGGCGCAGAACCAGGGTTGCTTGAGCAGCGGCCAGAGCGGCCCCGCCTTGAGCCATTCAAACTGGCCAGGCCCGTAGTAAATGAGAAAGATCTGGATGAGCAGCGGCGTACCGGTAAAGACCAGTACCCAGAGCTGCACCAGCTGGGTCGCCACCGGAATGCGACGCTCCAGCACCCAGGTCATGCCGGCCGCCATCAGCACGCCCAGCAACAAGCTGAACGCGGTGAGCTGCAGGGTGATCGCCAGCCCTCCCAGCAGGGTCATCAGGTAATCCTGCATGGTCAGCCTCCGTAACGGCGGGTATAGCGGGACGCCTGCTTCAAGCCGAATTCACTCACCAGACTGATGGCCAGATAGATGAGGGCGGCAGCGGCGTACCAGGTGAAGGGTTGATAGGTGCTGGCCGAAGCCATCTGTGCCTGACGCATCATCTCGTTCACCCCGATGAGAGAGACCAGGGCGGTGTCTTTCAACAGCACCAGCCACTGGTTGCCGAGCCCGGGCAGGGCGTGACGCCAGGCCTGGGGCAGCACGATGCGAAAGAAGGTGTGCCCCTTGCCCAGGCCGAGCGCCTGCGCCGCCAGCCGCTGCCCAGGGGGCACCGCATTGAGGGCGGCACGCAGGGTCTGGGTGGCGTAGCTCGCAAACAGCAGGGAGAGCGCCAGCACACCGCAGGCGAACGGGCTGAACTCCACATACTCCCCGGTGATGAGGAACAGCACCTGGGTCGAGCCGAAGTAGATGAAGAGCACCACCAGCAACTCGGGCAGACCACGGATCAAGGTGGTCAGGGTGGCCACGGGCCACACCAACGCACGCTGCTTGCTCAACTCAGCCGCACTGAATGCCAGTGCCAGCACCATGCCACCGACCAGGGATGCCAGGGCCAGCCCGAGGGTCATCCAGGCTGCATCCAACAACAGGCTCAACATGGCTTACTGCGCGAAGTACTTGTCATAGATCTTCTGATAGGTGCCGTTGGCCTTGATCTCGGCCAGCCCCTTGTTCAGCTGGGTCAGCAGCTCCTGGTTGCCCTTGGCCACCGCGATGCCAAAACCGGTACCGAAGTACTTGGCGTCGGTCACCGGGGTACCGACCACGGCGTATTCCTTGTGCTGCTTGAGCCAGTCCGCGGCCACCGCCGTATCGGCAAACACGCCGTCAGTGCGGCCATTCATCATGTCGAGGAAGGCGCTCTGGTAGCTGGCGTAGGGCACGGTCAGCAGACCCTTGCTCACCCAGTTGTCCACCAGATAGGACTGGTGAGAGGTGCCGTTCTGCACGCCGACTGTCTTGTCCACCAGATCGTCCGGCCCCTTGAAGGTCTCTTTCTTGGCGACGAACACCGCGGAGTTCTCGTAATAGATATCGGAGAAGTCGACCTGGGCAGCCCGCTCCGGGGTCACGTCCATGGCGGCGATGACGGCATCATAGCGACGGAACTTGAGGCTGGGGATCAGGCTGTCGAAGGCCTGGTTGTGGAAGCTGCACTCCAGCTTGGCCTGCTCGCAGACAGCGCGGGCCAGATCGATGTCAAACCCCTGGAACTCGTTCTTGTCATCCAGGTATTCGAACGGCGCATAGGTTGCCTCGGTGGCGAACTTGATCTCTTTGGCCAGCACAGAAGTGCTCAGCAGACCCATGGCGGCGATCAGCAACAGACTCTTTTTCATGACAGCTTCCTTATCGACTCAATATCAATGCATCAAGAATTCGGCAAACCGGCTGGTTTGCGGGGACTGGAAGATGGCGGCGGTGCCAGATTCGATGATCCGCCCCTTCTCCAGATAGATCACCTGACTGGCCACCTTGCGGGCGAACTCCACCTCGTGGGTCACCACTACCTGGGTGATGCCGGTCTGGCTCAGGGTGCGGATGATCTCCGCCACCTCTTTGGTAATTTCGGGATCCAGGGCAGCCGTCGGTTCGTCAAACAGCAGCACCTGGGGATCCATCATCAGGGTCCGGGCAATGGCGACCCGCTGCTGCTGGCCACCGGAAAGCCGTGCGGGCCAGGCGTCCCGTTTGTCGGCCAGTTGCAGCTGGGCCAGCAGATAGGCCCCTTTCTCGATGGCCGCCTCGCGGCTCATGCCGAGCACCTTGACGGGCGCTTCAATCAGATTCTCCATCACGGTGAGGTGCGGCCACAGATTGTACTGCTGGAACACCATGCCCACCTTGCGGCGCAGCGCCTGTGCCTGACGGTTGAATTCGGCAGTAGAGAGGCTGGACGGGAAAGAAAATTCACTGTCTGCGATGCGCAACACACCGGCATCCGGCGTGTCCAGCAAGTTCATCATGCGCAGCAGAGAGCTCTTGCCTGCCCCGCTCGGGCCCAGCAATACCAAGGTCTCGCCGGGAGCAGTCCGAAAGCTCACCTGCTGCAGTACCGGCACCTTGTGCCAGGATTTTTCGATGCCGATTAATTCGATACCCATACAGCCCAATTGAATAAGTTTTCAAAATTTCGTCCTGATTCTAGCGTCAGCATAAGTTGATGCAAGCTATATTTGAATCAATATGCAGAACAAGCGCCGCTTCCTTGCCAAAACAGGCATATGAATGCAAAATAGCAGCGCTGTTCGTATCTGCCGCCTGAGCGTGACAGGCGGTCACTCCCCTCATTCGTGAGTCCAAGATGAAACATAACGACAAGCAAGAAAAACTGGCCAAGGCCTTTAAAGCCTTGCTGAAAGAGGAGCGTTTCGGCTCCCAGGCAGAGATAGTGACTGCCCTGCAAGAGATGGGCTTCGAGAACATCAACCAGTCCAAGGTCTCGCGCATGCTGAGCCGCTTCGGCGCCGTTCGCACCCGCAATGCCAAGATGGAGATGGTCTACTGTCTGCCGGTGGAACTGGGCGTGCCCACCACCTCCAGCCCCCTCAAGAACCTGGTGCTGGATGTCGACCACAACGGCGCTCTGGTGGTGATCCACACCAGCCCCGGCGCAGCCCAGCTGATCGCCCGCCTGCTTGACTCCCTCGGCAAGGCCGAAGGGATCCTCGGCACCATCGCCGGTGATGACACCATCTTCATCACCCCGACCAGCGATACCGACATCGAGGAGCTCTACCTCTCCGCCCTCGAGCTGTTCGAGCAGACGCCCTGATCCGGTCGCCTTGGGCGATCCGCACAAAAATCCCGGCCTTGGCCGGGATTTTTTGTTTTGAGCGGTCGGTAGGCCGGGCTTATTTGCCCTCGGCCACCAGAAAATCGACGGAAGGGGCGAAGAAGGCCGCGCCGGTCACCGCCCGGGTGAAGCGCAGCAGGTGATCGAAGTGGCTCCCCTCCCCCTTGTACATACTGGCCAGCATGGCGTTGAAGTGCAGCGGCGTGCGGCAGCAGGAGATGAAGTAGAGCCCCTGCTCGCTCATGGTGCCCCAGGGCATGCTCTGGCGCAGGATCTCCATGGACTCCCCCTTCGGGGTCTTGAGGTTGACCCGCTTGATGTGGGAAGTGAGCGGCTTGTCGGCGGACTCGTATTCGATGTTGTCGACCTTGGTGCGACCTATGATGTCTTCCTGCTCCTTCAGGGCCAGCTTCTCCCAGTCGCTCATGGCGTGGACCCAGCGCTGCACGTGGATATAGGAGCCACCGGCGAACTCGCCGCCGTCCAGCAACGCCACCTCGGCGCGGTGCTCATCCTGCGGGTTCTCGGTGCCGTCGACGAAACCGGTCAGATCCCGGCAATCCTGGTTGCGAAAACCACGGACTTCCTCGGCCAATTCAACAAGCCCGGCCAGCAGGGCCATGACGCGATGACCGGCATGATGCAGCACGTCCACCCGATCAGCACGCAATTGTACGAAGAGATCGAACGGGGTATTGGGGGCCTCCTGACCGTTGGCGGATTGCGCCATGAAACCGCGGAACTGGGGCGGCCGGGCGACAGGATAGAGATCATCCCAGGCGTCGGCCCCGACGGCGACCAGACCGCTGAAGGCCGCATCGGGGAAGTCGGCGCTCACCGCCTCCCAGAGTGCTGGCAGGCTGGCCAGGCGGGAGGTCAGGGCAGCGGCGTCACCGGTGCGATTGAACATCAGATAGAGGGCGTGCAGATTCGGCTCTGCGCAGATCCCGGCTTGGGCTTTCATGTCTCTCTCCAAGTGCGTTGGCTATGGGCGTGGCGCGATTATAAACCAGCGCGCTTCCAGTTCATTGATTTCACGACAATACCACGCACTCAGGGCAAGGGGTCAAACAACACCAGGGCATGAGGCGCCACGGTCACCCGCGCGCGCTCCCCTTCCAGAGGCTCACCGATGCTGGCTTCCAGTTGCTGGCCGCCACACTCCACCAGTACCCGGCAGTGATGGCCCAGGAACTGTTGCTCACGCACCCGGAGCTCACCGTCATCCGCCGCCGTCAGCGCCAGTTGCTGGGGTCTGAGCATGAGCTGCAACCGCGCCCCCACCGCGCGGCCATGGGGCTCCTGACCGCAGATGGTTCCAAGGAGGGTCTGCACGCAGTGACTGTCCACCACCTCTGCCGCCAGATAATTGACCCCGCCGAGAAACTCCGCCACGAAGCGGTTCCCGGGGCGGCGATAGAGCTGCTCCGGCTCCCCCACCTGCTCGATGCGACCGGCGCGAAACAAAGCCAGCCGGTCGGCGAAGGCGAAGGCCTCTTCCTTGCTGTGGCTGACGAAGATGGCACCAATGCCCTGCTGTTTGAGCAGGGCGCGGATCTCGAGGATCAGTTTCATCCGCACCTGGGTGTCGATGTTGGAGAAGGGCTCGTCCAGCAGCATCAGGCGCGGCTTGCACACCAGGGCGCGGGCGATGGCCACCCGCTGCTGCTGGCCGCCGGAGAGCTGGTGGGGATAGCGCTCCCCCAACCCCTGCAGGTTGACCAGCGCCAGCGCCTCTTCCACCTGCTGCTGGCGGCTGCCGCGATCTTGCCCGGTCAGGCCGAAGCCGACGTTCTCGGCCACCGTCAGGTGAGGAAAGAGAGCGTAATCCTGGAAGATCATGCCGATATGGCGGGCCTCCGGCGGCACACTCACGCCGGGGGCATCGAGCAGGGTCTCTCCCAGCCGGATCTCCCCCTGGGCCAGGGGCAGCAGACCGGCCACCGCCTTGAGCAGCGTGGTCTTGCCACAGCCGCTGGCCCCCAGCAGACAGACTATCTCGTTGTCGGCCACCTGCAGGGAGAGCTGCTCCAGCACGGGGCGGCCATTGTAGTGACAGCTGACCTTCTCGATATTCAGGCAGGACAAGGTTCTTTTCCTCTCGCGTAGTGATGCCGGACGGGGCCGCTCAATGGCCTGGACCATCCAGGGTACGGTTGATCCACAGCAGGGGAACCAGCCCCACCAGCACGATGACGATGGCACCGAGCGCCCCCCGCTCCAGCATCTCGTCCGAGACGAACTGATAGACGTGGGTCGCCAGGGTTTCGAAGTTGAACGGCCGCAGCAGCAGGGCGGCGGGCAGCTCCTTCATGGATTCGATGAACACCAGCATGGCGCCGGCAAAGAGGCCGCGCCGTACCAGCGGCAGGTGAATGCGACGCAGCATGCCGCCCGCCCCCTGCCCCAGAGAGCGGGCCGCCATGTCGAGGCTGGGGGAGATCTTGCTCATGCTGCTCTCCACCGACCCGATGGCGATGGCCACGAAGCGCACCAGATAGCCGAACACGATGGCGGCGAGGGTGCCGGTCAGGAGCAGACCGGGGCCCGGCATCCCGAGCCACTCGGCCAGATCGTTGATGCCAAAATCAAGGGCCGTGAGCGGCACCAGCACGCCGATGGCCAGCACGGTCCCCGGCATGGCATAGCCCATGGCGGCGAGGCGAAGGGGCAGCAGGCTGCGAGTCCCCCCATCGAGGCGACGGAAGAAGCCGAGCAGCAGGGCAATGGCCATGGCCAGCAGGGCGGTCAGGGCCGAGATGGCAAGGCTGTTGCCCGCAAAGCGCACGAATTCGGGCGTCCACGACAGCGCGAAGTAACGCACCCCGTAATCGAACAGGATGACGAACGGCAGGGCGAACCCCGCCAGCACCAGGCCCCAGCACCAGAGCCCGGCCAGCACGCCCCTCAGGCCCCCGAGGGGGTAACGCAGGGGCTGCTCGAAGCCCATGGACTTCTGGAACACCTGCTGGCGCTGGCGGGAGCGGCGCTCCAGCGCGATGAGCAGCACCACCGCCAGCAGCATCAGACAGGAGAGCTTGGCGGCGGTCGCCAGGCTGCCGTAGCCGAGCCAGGTGTCGTAGATGGCGGTGGTCAGGGTGTTGATGGCAAAGAAGTGGACGGTGGCAAAGTCCGCCAGAGTTTCCATCGCGACCAGAGATGCCCCCACCATGATGGCCGGGCGGGCCAGGGGGAGGCTCAGGCGGCGAAAGCTCTGCCAGGGGGTGCAGCCGAGCAGACGGCTGGAGTGAATGAGGCTGACCGACTGCTCCAGGAAGGAGGCCCGTGCCAGCAGATAGACATAGGGGAAAAGCACCAGCGCCAGCACCCAGGCGGCGCCCCCGAGGGAGCGAATGGCCGGGAACCAGTAGTCGGCCGGTCCCTGCCAGCCAAACAGGGCACGCAGCCCCGCCTGCAGCGGGCCCGAGTAGTCGAGCAGGTCGGTATAGACGTAGGCCACGATATAGGAGGGCATCGCCATGGGCAGCATCAGCGCCCATTGCAGGGCGCGGCGCCCCGGCACCTCGCACATGGCCACCAGCCAGGCGGTGGGCACTCCGAACAGCAGGCTGAGGCAGACCACCCCCAGCACCAGACCGGACGTGTTTCGCAGATAGTCGGGCAGTACGGTATCGGCGAGGTGGGCAAACAGTTCCCCATCAGCCGAGAAGGCGGAGAAGACCAGGGCGAGTACCGGCAAACCCAGCAGCAGGGCGGTGGCCCAGCTGCCGGCAATCCATCCAAAATGTTTCATGAGTCCACAGAAGTTGATGGGGCCGTTGGCCCCATCTGATTACAAGTCGAATTTCACTTCATCCAGCAGTTGCAAGGCGTCCTTGCGGTGCTTGGCATAATCGCTGACCGGCATGGGGTCAGACTTGAACGTGCCCCAGGACTTGACCATGGCAGAAGGCTCGACCCCCGCCTTGACCGGGTACTCGGCATTCACATCAGCATACATGTGCTGGGCGGTATCCCCGGAGAGGAACTCCATCAGCTTCTGTGCTGCGTCCTTGTTCTTGGCATACTTGGTCATGGCCACGCCGCTCACGTTGACGTGGGCACCGCGATCACCCTGGTTCGGGAAGTTGATTTCCACCGCGTCGGCCCAGGACTTCTGCGCCGGGTCCTTCAACATGGCACCCAGGTAGTAGCTGTTGCCTAGGGAGACATCACAGATGCCGTCCTTGATCGCCTTGACCTGATCACGGTCGTTGCCCTGGGGCTTGCGCGCCAGGTTGGCCTTGACCCCTTCCAGCCAGGTCTTGGTATCCGCCATGCCGTGATGGGCAATCATGGACGAAACCAGCGCCACATTGTACTCGTGCTTGCCACTACGGGTACAAATTTTTCCTTTGAATTCAGGCTTGACCAGATCTTCGTAGCGGATGGTGTCGAGCTTGCCAAGACGCTCCTTGCTGGAGTAGATGGCACGCACCCGGGTGGTCAGGGCGAACCAGCGGTTGTCCGGATCGCGATAGATGGAGGGGATGTTCTCCTGCAGCGTCTTGCTGTCCACCGGCTGCACCAAGTCCTTGTCCACCAGCTCGGTCAGACGGCTGATGTCCACGGTCAGCATCAGATCTGCCGGAGAGAGCTTGCCTTCCCGTTCCAGACGCTCGTTCAGCCCCTCTTTGGCAAACACCACATTGACCTTGATCCCGGTCTCCTTCTCGAACTGCTGGATGATGGGCTTGATCAGCTCATCCTGACGGTTCGAATAGACGTTTACCTCCTGGGCGGCGAACGCCGACTGGGCGACAAGCGTGGAGAAAGCCAGTGCCAACATCTTCATTTTCATCATCCGTTCCTTGTCTGCGTAAAGAGTGATAACCATTTTCGTTTGCATTCTGCATGAATCGGGAGGAGAGGATCAAGGCGGTTTGCTGGGTTGGAACGATCTATTTAATCAGCGGCCAAACAAAAAGACCGGATGGAATCCCATCCGGTCTTTCGACGACCACCCATTCACACTGTCGGCAGAACCTGCCCGGACCTTTGCCCGACCCGGCCGGGCAAAGGGGCGTACTCAGAGCGCCTCGTCGTCGCTCTCACCAGTACGAATACGCACCGCTTGCAGCAGGTCATAGACGAAAATCTTGCCGTCACCGATCTTGCCGGTATAGGCCGCCTTGCAGATGGCCTCGATCACCCCTTCGACGTTCTCGTCTGCGGTAGCGATCTCCAGCTTCACCTTCGGCAGAAAGTCGACCTGGTACTCGGCCCCCCGGTATAATTCGGTGTGCCCCTTCTGGCGACCAAAACCCTTCACTTCGGAGACGGTCAGGCCTTCCACCCCCAGGTTGGCGATGGCCTCGCGCACGTCGTCCAACTTGAAAGGTTTGATAATCGCAGTAATCAGCTTCATCTGGTTGCTCCCAATCCATGGTATGTCACGAATGGGTCATCAATTCTTGTGCCAAGTATTTTTATCGTTTATTTTCATATAGATAGATATGACACTCTGAGCCAGAAAGGCTCAGGATCACCAAGGAAGCGCATCTCGCCCCATAATGAGGCACCAAGCTGCACCAGACTCCCTTGATGCACCAAATGAGAGCATCACCCCATGTTAGTCATCTCCAACAGCGTGATCATCCCCTGGCATGAACTGCAATTCCAGACCATGCGGGCCCAGGGCAATGGCGGCCAGCACGTCAACAAGACCGACTCCGCCGTCTGGCTGCGCTTCGATTATCGCGACTCCCCCAGCCTGCCGCCGCTCTACAAGGAGGGACTGGAGCGGCTCAGCGACAGCCGGGTTCACGACGGCTTCATCCAGATCAGGGTCGAGACCCATCGCAGCCAGGACATGAATCGCAAGGAGGCCATGAGCCGCCTGACCGAGCTGCTGAAAAAAGCCGCCTGGCGCCCCAAGGCCCGCCACGCCACCAAGCCGACCCGCAGCTCCCAACGCAAGCGGGTCGATGCCAAGAAACGCAAGGGAGAGATCAAATCCACCCGCGGCAAGCCCGTGCTGGAGTGACCTGCCACAAGCCCGAGGACAAGAGAATGCAGTACAGCTTTTGTGAATGTGCCAAGGGGCCCCTGCTCATCGCCATCGATGGGGCCGGGCTGCGCCACGTGGAATTCATGCAAGGGGAGCGCCCCGTCCTGCCGCAAGCGGAGTGGCAGCGGGATGATGCCGCCCTGGCCCCCTTTGTCGAGCAGTTTGCCGCCTACTTTGCCGGCCGCCTGCGGCGCTTCGATCTCCCCCTGGCCGCCACGGGCACACCATTCCAGCAGGCCGTGTGGCAGGCGTTGTGCGACATTCCCTACGGCGAGACCGTCAGCTACCTCCAGATTGCAGAGGCCATCGGCAACCCCAGGGCCGTGCGGGCGGTGGGCGCCGCCAACGGCCGCAACCCCCTCAGCATCATAGTACCCTGCCACAGGGTCATAGGGCGCAGCGGTGAACTGACCGGCTACGGGGGAGGTATCCCCATCAAGCGCTGGTTGCTGGCACTGGAGCAGGAGACCGCAGACCACTTCGCGCTGACCCCATGAAGGGGCGCGCCTCCTGTCAAATGCGGGTTGCGGGTGCAGGCACCACAGACCACAGGCCACTCGCGCGGATCCTCTGACGAGCGGCATCTCCATCACATGCGAGTTGCTGGTCCCAACAGCAGACCGCGTCGCACTGCTCATGACGGACAGCATCCCCATCACATGCTGGTTGCTTGCCATCTTGCAGCATGGTTGCGTGATGCGTTGAGCCGGAACCGGGATAATCTGCCACCGGATCCGCCCCATGGCAGGAGCGCGCCCACCGCCCCGATTCATCTTTCCTTTGAGCAGCACAACAAAATAAATCACTGATTATTTATTTTATTTCAGCATCAAACATTTAAAAATCACATTACCGCAGCATTTTGAAAATGAACACAGTATGAAGAATCGCCTCAGAAGCGCTTCAGAGAGCATCAGGCATCATGGCTTCACACTTGGATGGGACGGCTCATCCCTCATTCAGGTGGCACCCATGTGACGCTTCCAATCTGTCTTTTCCCCGCGCCTCCCCAGAGGCGCTTTTTTTGCCTGCAAGCGGGTGCAAAAAAGCCCGCCGAAGCGGGCAATGACCGGAAGGTGCTGACTTCCAGGGTCTATCAGAGGGCGAGGAACAAGCCTGCCAGGGAGGCGCTCATCAGGTTTGCCAGCACCCCCGCCAGGATGGCGCGCATGCCGTAGCGGGCGATGAAGGACTTGCGCTCCGGCACCATGGCCCCCAGGCCGCCGATGAGGATCGCCATGGAAGAGATGTTGGCGAAACCACACAGGGCGAAGGTGACGATGGCCTTGCTCGACTCGTTCAAGGTCTGATCCTGCACCAGGGCGATGAAGGCGACGAACTCGTTGATGACGATCTTGGTGCCGATAAGCGCCCCAGCCGCCTGGGCCTGATCCCAGGGGACGCCGATGAGCCAGGAGACGGGGGCAAACAGCCAGCCCAGGATGATCTGGAAGCTCAGCTCCAGCCCCACCAGGTCGCCGGCCCAGCCCAGCAGGCCGTTGAGCAGGGCGATCACGCCGACGAAGGCCAGCAGGGTCGCCCCCACGGCGACGGCGATGTTGAGACCCGCCATGGCGCCATCGGCGGCCGCTTCAATGACGTTGGTGGCGCGGGGGATCTCCACGTCTTCGTGGTGATCTTCCTCTTGCGCGGCGGGCGGCACCAGGATCTTGGCCATGGCAAGCCCGGCAGGGGCGGACATGAAGGCCGCCGCAATCAGGTATTTCAGCTCGACCCCGATGCTGGCGTAGCCCACCAGGGTGCCGCCAGCTACCGAGGCCAGCCCGCAGCTCATCACCGCAAAGAACTGGGAATCGGACATCCTGGAGAGATAGGGTTTGACCACCAGCGGCGCTTCCACCATGCCGACAAAGATGTTGGCGGTGGCAGAGAGGCTCTCGGCGCGGCCGGTGCCCAGCAATTTCTGCAGGCCGCCGCCGAGCAGGGCGATCACTTTGGGCATCAGGCCGATGTGATAGAGGATGGCGATCAGCGCGGAGAAGAAGATGATCACCGGCAGCACGTTGAAGGCGAAGATGAAGCCCAGCTTGAACTTGGCCAGATCCCCGAACAGGAAGGCAATCCCCTCCTGGCCGTAGCCGATGACGCTGCTGACGCTCTCGCTGACACCGTTCAAGACCTGCTGACCGGCGGGCAGCCAGAGCACCAGGGCGGCGAAGAGCACTTGCAGGCAGAGAGCAAAGCCCACTGTTCGCAACGGGATACGACGACGATTATCAGAGCAGAGTGCGGCCAGGGCCAGGATGCTCAGGATACCAAGCAGGGCAATCATGGGGATTCCATCCAGTGAGGCTGAAGATGGGCGCGGATTCTGCTCCCCTCCCCTCACCGCCGCAACCCCGCCGGGTTACAACCCTGTTAGCAAAAACGTTTGCACGATATCGGTTGCGCCAACTGACTGATTTGACACAACTTTGAAACCGCACTCACGCCAGTGTTCTTGTATGGAAACGATTATTCCTCGGTGCCGGACAATTTCCCCCCGAGCCAGGGTGCGAGTCGCTGCGCCCAGTAGGGCCCGGGTCCGAAGCTCTCCTTGAGGAAGTCGATGAAGAGGCGGATCTTGGGATCCAGATGCTCTCGCCTGGCATAGACGGCGTGCACCGCCATCTTCTGGTTCGGTTGCCACTGGGGCAGCAGAGGGATGAGCTGACCAGATTGCAGCTCCTTGTCCAGCAGGTAGTTGGCCACATAGGCGATGCCGAGCCCGGCCAGGGCGGCGTCCCGCACCGCTTCCGCCAGATCCACCCGATAGTTGCCCGCCACCTGCACCGTCTGGCGCTCCTTGCCCTGGCGAAATGACCACTCGTGGTAGCGCCGCTCCCGGCTCTGGTAGGTGATGCAATTGTGATGGGCCAGATCCCTGGGGTGCAGTGGCGTGCCGTGACTCAGCAGATAATCCGGCGAGGCCACCAGCACGAAGCCGATGTCTGCCAGTCGCAGCCCGACAAGAGACTCGGGTTTGTCCTCGTAGGTGGTGATCCAGAGATCCAGCCCCTCATCCACCAGATTGGTGCGGTGATCGAACAGGGACACCTCCAGCTCCAGATCCGGATAACGTGCCTGAAACGCCTTGAGGCGCGGGATCACGTGCAACCGCCCGAAGGATTGACCAACCCCCAGATGGAGCACACCGCTCACCTTGCCACGGCGCTCCGCCACCATGGACTCCGCCTCCAGTGCCACCGCCACCAGAGCGCGGCAGTGGCGGGCATACTCCTGACCCAGTTCGGTGAGCCCGAAACGGCGGGTAGTGCGCTGTACCAGCTGGGCGCCGAGCGCGGTTTCCAGCAGGGCGAGCTGCTTGCTGATGTGGGATTTGGAGACCCCGAGGCGGCGCGCAGCCGCCGAGATGCCCTGTTCACGAACCAGGGCATCGAAGATCACCATTTGGGGAAGACGTTGCAGCACGGTGTCACCGGAGTGGATGGCGGGGCCGCATTATTCCAGAGCGGCCCGCCATGGGGTAGGGTCAGTGCCCCAGGGCATCGATGATCTGCTGTTTGAGAGGATCATCCGACGGATTCTGGTTGGCGCCATAGCTCGCAATCAGCTTGCCGTCCCGCCCGACCAGGTACTTGTGGAAGTTCCAGTTGGGCGCATCACCGTCGGCAGCCGCGGCCAGCCCCTTGAACAGCGGCACTGCATCCGAACCCCGCACCGCCACCCGGTTGAACATGGGGAAGGTCACCCCGTAGTCCCGGCGGCACACCTCGGCGGTCTTGTTCTCGTTGCCCGCCTCCTGCCAGAAATCGTTGGAGGGGAAGCCCAACACCATCAGTCCTTTCTCCTTGTAGCCCTGATAGAGGGCTTCCAGATCCCGGAACTGACCGCTGTAACCGCAGTAGGAGGCGGTGTTGACCACCAGCACCACCTTGCCCTCGGTCAACTGGCAGAGGTTGTGGCGCTGGGTGCTGTTGAGCTCCCGCATCTCCACGTTGAAGTAATCGGGGCAGGCGGCAGAGACCGCGCCCGAGCCGAGCATCAGCAGCAGGGTGAACCATTTCATCGACGTGACTCCCATTGTTTTGTCCATCATACGCAAGACCCCGGAATCTGGTTCAGGGATCAGTGCAGGGGGATCCCGGTCAGCCAGCCGTGTCCCCAGAAGATAAGCAGAGCCGTGAGGGCCAGCCCCGCCCCCAGACTGATCCCCGTCCCCTGCCAGGTGGCGGCGGCACGGGGGTGACGACCCCACTCCCGCATCGAAATCCAGACGATGCTGATGAGTGCCCAGAGACCGAGCCCGCCAAACAGCACCAGAGAACGCGCCTCGCTGTTTACCGCCAGATGGGCCCCCGACCAGAGCAGCACCCCGAGCAGCTGGGGATGCACCAGCCAACGGCGGAAATGGTTGGCCCCCTGCCCCGCGCACAGCAGGACAAGGGCGATCGGCATGACCCCCATCACCAGGGTGGGCCCCCAGACAGGCAGAAAATAGAGGGGCATGGGGCTGGCACTGCGCCAGCCTGCGAGGATGCAGCCGATGGCGACGAACACCAGCAGCGAGAAGAGCCCCTTGTAGCGGTTCTCCCCCAGTCGATCCCGCAGACGGGCGCGGTGCTGTGCCGCGAAACAGGGGTAGAGATGGATCAGGGTGAACAACACCACCCCCAGGGTCAGCAGGATCATGGCTCGCTCCTCGCATATTGCCCCCCGGAATGGGAAGCCCTCCCTCAGGCGGGCCTTGTTTCTCGTGGCTCCCTCACTGTCGGGAGATCACTATGCCGCAAAGCCCCTTGTCAGAATACAAAAACCATATGAAAGACAGCAGGATAATAAAAAAAGCCGACCCAAGGATCGGCAAGTGCGTCAGAGGTGCCACGCCGGGCCGCTCACTCTGCTGCACGGGGCAGGGTCAGGCCGATGCACCGCATCGGCCAGGAGAGAGGGTCATTTGCGCAGCAGGTAGAGAGCCGCCACGTTGCGAGCCGTGAGCTGCAGGTTGGTGGTGGCGGTGGCCAGCGCCTCCGGCAGGGACATGGCCCGATTGACCACGGCGAACACCGCATCCAGCCCGTGCTCGTGCACCACGCCGCAGTCATCGGTGAGGCATCCGGCGATGCCGATCACCGGCTTGCCGAACTGCTTGGCACAGCGAGCCACCCCGATGGGCGTCTTGCCGTGGATGGTCTGGCTGTCGATGCGGCCCTCGCCGGTGATGACCAGATCCGCATCGGCCACCGCCTCGGCCAGGTTCAGCGCCTCGATGACGATCCGGATGCCGGGTTTGAGCTCGGCGCCGAGCAGCCCCACCAGGGCTGCCCCCATGCCGCCTGCGGCCCCCGTTCCCGGGATCTCCTTCACCTGCTTGCCAAGCGCCTGCTCGATGCAGTCCGCGTAACGGGCCAGATTGGCATCCAGCTCGGCCACCATCTCGGGAGTTGCCCCCTTCTGCGGACCGAACACGGCGGACGCCCCTTTCGGGCCGCACAGCGGATTGTCCACGTCGCAGGCCACCTCGATGGTGAGTCCGGTCAGACGGGGATCCAGCCCGCTCAGGTCGATGGTGGCCAGCTCGGCCAGACCGGCACCGCCCGGCGCGATGGGGGTACCATCTGCTTTCAGGAGCTTGCCGCCGAGTGCCTGGATCATGCCGGCACCGCCGTCATTGGTGGCGCTGCCGCCGATGCCGAGGATGAGGTGGTTCACCCCCATCTCCAGCGCGGCCAGGATCAGCTCCCCGGTGCCGACACTGGAGGTGAGCCGCGGATTGCGCAGCTCGGGCGCCACCAGATGGAGGCCGGAGGCCGCCGCCATCTCGATGACGGCGCGCTTGCCATCCCCCAGCAGGCCCACGAAGCCCTGCACCCTGTTGCCGAGGGGGGCGGTCACCTCGACCGGCAGGATGCGACCACCGGTGGCATCCACCAGAGACTGCACCGTCCCCTCGCCGCCATCGGCCATGGGCAGCTTGACGTAGGTGGCATCCGGCAGCACCTGCTTGAAACCGGCCTCGATGGCATCGGCCACCGCCATGGCGCTCAGGCTCTCCTTGAATGAATCGGGGGCGATCACAATTTTCATATCAGTTCCTTAGGCGAGGCCAAACACGCCAAACATCAGGGTGGAGACAACGGCGATGGTCAGACCGACCGCGGTTTCGTAGGGGATGAGCTTGAGTCGCTCGCCGACGCCCATGTGGACGCTGCCGCCGGTGGCATGGAAGAAGGAGCCGTGGGGCATGTGGTCAAACACGGTGGCGCCGGCGTGGATCATGGCGGCCCCTGCCAGGCTGCTGATCCCCAGTTCAATCAGAGTGGCGCTGAACACGTTGGAGGCCACCACGGTCCCGGCCGTGGTCGAGGCGGTCGCCAGCGACATCAGGGCTCCGGAGATGGGGGCCAGCAGATAGGAGGGCAGACCGGAGGCGGTCAGGCCGCTGATGAGCACATCTTTCAGGCCGGAGTTGGCGATGATGCCCGCCAGGGTACCCGTCCCCAGCAGCATGATGGCCACCGGCGCCATGCGGGCCAGGCCCGAGACGGCAAACTGGTTCACCTTGGTGAACTTGCCCATCATCAGGGCACCGACCAGGCCGCCGAGAGGCAGCGCAATGAGCGGGTCCACCACGATGCCGGCGATGGGACGCAGGGCCAGCAGCAGGATGGCGACCAGGGGCGCACTGATGGCGGCGGCAAAGCCGGGCAACTTGGCACCGTCAAAGCTCACCACCTCGTCGGCGGCCACCTTGCTGCCCCGGTTGTTGAGGCGCTTGGCGAGCCAGTAGGCCATCACCAGACCGAACAGGCCGGGAATGATGCCCGCCGCCATCACCGAGGTGAGAGGCAGGTGGAAGGCATCGGCTGCCGCGATGGCGTTGGGGTTGGGAGACATGACGTTGCCCGCCTTGCCACCGCCTATCATCGCCAGCAGGATGGCCGCCTTGGAGAGATCGGCACGGCGGGCGATGGCCAGCGCAATGGGGGCGACCGTGATGACGGCCACGTCCACGAAGACGCCGACCGCGGTCAGGATCAGGGTGGCCAGCGCCAGGGCCAGCAGGGCGCGGGTTTCGCCGAGTTTCTTGACGATGGTCTCGGCGATGGTGGTGGCGGCGCCCGATTCGATGAGCACCCCGGCCAGCACACCCGCCGCCAGGATCCGCATCACCGCCGTGGTGATCCCCTGGGCGCCGCCGATCATCAGGGCGACGGTCTGGGTCAGGTCGGCGCCACCGATCAGGCCACCGGCCAGGGCACCGACAATCATGCCGTAAGCGGGCGGCACCTTCTTCAGGATGAGGAAGATGGCGATGGAAAGCGCGGCGAGCGCGCCGAGCGCGGAGACTGGGATCATGACGGGCACCTTGTTGTTGTAATGAGTGGCGCCATTATGGGGATCCCCGCCTGGAATGCTTTGGCCATAAAACCAAAAAAAGCATTTACCGGCCTTGTATTTTTGTTGGAAAAGACAAATCAGCTATCGAGACTGAGCCCGAGATAGAGCAGAAATTTGTCATCTAACTTGTTGAAATTCAAGCCGGTTATCTGCTCTATCCGGGTCAGTCGATAACGCAGGGTGTTGGGGTGAATGAACAGGGCTTCGGCACAGGGATGCAGATCACAATCCTGCAAGAAATATTGGCGCAGCGTCTTTTGCAGCGTTCCCTTTGTGTCCTCCTGCGCCAGCTTTTGCAGCGGAGCCCGTAGCTGATCCGCCTGCCAGGAGTCCGCCAGGGTGCCGAGCAGCACTGAGAGCCGGTAATCCTCGAAGAAATAGACCTGCTTGCGGGGCGACTGGCGCATGCCACGGCGCAAGGTGTCTCGCGCCGTCTGGTAGGAGAGCGCCAGCCCAGGGATGCCGGCGAAGTAATCACCCACCCCGATGCGAACCTTGAAATGGGGAATACGGGAGAGCAGCAGCCGGATCCGGCTGCGCTCCTGCGCCGACTGCCAGACGCCGTCGCTGAGCTGGGCGGGTTTGAGCACCACTATCTCGTCCAGGCCGTTGATGGCCACCAAGTTGTCCCGCTCCGGGTTTTCCAGCAGGTGAACCAGCTCCCTCACCTGGGCGGGCTCGGCCTCCTCCAGCGCCAGCACGGCCACCACCCGGGGCTGGGCGAGATCCAGCTCGAGGAAGCGGGCCACCTGTTGCAGTTGATCGGCCCGCCCTTCGCCGCGAATGAGCTGCAACACCAGCTCCTCCTTGTGGCGCTTGTCCCACTGCAACTGCTCGGTGAGTGCCGCCTGTTCCAGGATGAGCTCGGCGGTCATGCGCACCAGCTCGGCGTAAGCACGCACGATGTCCGGATCCCCAGAGATGCCGATGACGCCGAGCAGCTCCCCCTGATAGGCGATGGGCAGGTTGATGCCAGGCCTCACCCCCTTGAGCTCCCGGGCGGTGGCCTCGCTTATCTCTACCACCCGGTTCTCGGTCAGGGCCAGCACGGCCCCCTCGTGGCGCTGGTGCAGCCGCTCCGGATTGCCGGACGCAATGATGAGTCCCCGCTCATCCATGACATTGACCGAGAACGAGAGGATCTTCATCGCCCGGCTGACTATCTGATGCGCGAGCGCGTCGTTGAGCTGCATTGCCTCTCCATACCATTTGTTGACAGGGTCCCCGGCGTGCGCCATCACCGGGATCACCCGTTAAAGATCCCACATCATCAAGACAAGCGCGGGGGGGATCGCTAGAATAGGCCACTTTACGCTATCAGTGCCCCACCATGGATCAAGGATCCGGCATCATGCCGCTTTGCGCCGTGGTGGTTTCACCCTCCGATATGGACTCCGCTATGGATTATGAATTTCGCCGCGACCCGTTCGGTGGCTATCGCGCCCGGTTCTCCATGGGCCATGAAGCCATCGGCCAGTGGTTGATCGACGAGGTGGGCAAGGACGAGGAGAAGCTCGACGAGCTGTTCGCCATCATCGACCAGCTCTCCAGCCGGGCCCGCACCGAATACCGGCTGCTGGGGGGCGACTACTCCCTGCTGCTGACCCACGAGGAAGCCGAGGTGAAGGCCAATGTCCTCAATATCGAGCAGGACGAGGATCTCGACGATCTCGCCTACTACGATGATGAACAGCTGGCCATGTGCGGGCTGGAAGATTTTGCCCAGGTACTCGGCTCCTGGCGCGCCTTTATCCGCAACGAGGATATGGGCTGATTACCCCCATTCGGGCGAGCATGCCCCTTGCAACCCAACAGGATTGACTATGTCCATTTACGATTTTGATGACGAACTGCCGGAAGACGAGCTGGATCAACCGAAGAAACCCGCCCAGCCCAAGAAGAAGGGCAAGCAGGTGCTGAACACCCAGGTCAACCTGAGCCCGCGCGATGCCAGCCGCCTGAACGGCATGCACGTCGAGGCCATCACCACTCTGGATGACGTCAGTCTGCCGAAGAACGTCATCTTCAAGGCCGGTCTCATCGCCCTGGGCGAGCTGGAAGCCAGCAAACGCGCCGACATCATCGCCCGGGTCATCGCCGAGTCCGGTCGCTGATACGGGAAGGCCATCGCCTCTCTCGGTGACATCTTGCCGCCGCCCAAGCCGGAGCCCAGCTCCGGCTTTTCATTGCGCGTCTTCTGCCGGCCAGTCCCTTTTCCTTGAACCAGACCATGGGGATCGTTAAGGTGCGCCCTTCATTCATACAAGGAGACTCGATGTTACCACTCCCCGATATCCTCATCTGGCTCGTCCTGGGGCTCGCCGTACTCTGCTGCCTCGCCCGCCGGACCAGGCCCGGCATGCTCCTGCTGGGACTAGCCCTGCTCACCGCCCTCTGGCTTGAGCGACTCGCGCCCCTCGCCGCTCTTGTCAGCCTCGCCGGTCTGCTGCTGGCCTGGCGTACCCCCACCCTGCCCCCACCCTGGCGTGGCGTCGCACTGACGCTGATCCTGCTGTGGTCCCTCGCCCTGACGCTGCATCTGGTGCCCGGCTTTGACAATCTCAGGGTGCTCGACAAGGTACAGGCGGGCCCGGCCAGCGTGCCCTTCACCCTTTACCTCAATCTGGACAAGCCGCTCATTTTCTTCGCCCTGCTGCTGGCCATCCCCGGCCTGCTCGGCCCGGGTGGAACGATGCGCTGGCGGCCGCTGGCCCTGCTCATCCTGCCGCTCGCGGCCCTGCTCATCACCGCCTGGCAACTGGGCGCCCTCAAACCCGAAGCGGGACTGCCCCACTGGTGGTGGCTGTTCGCGTTCAACAACCTGCTGTTCACCTGTGTGGCGGAAGAAGCGCTGTTCCGGGGATGCATCCAGCAAGGGGTGGCAAGCCGAAGCACGCCCTGGGCAGGTCTCCTGGTCGCCAGCCTGCTGTTCGGCGCAGCCCATCTTGCAGGTGGCCCGTTGCTGGTGTTGTTCGCCGCGCTGGCGGGGGCCTGCTATGGCCTGGCGTTCCAGCTGAGCGGGAGCCTCAGTGTCGCCATCCTGCTCCACTTCCTGTTCAACTTCGCCCACCTGGCCCTGTTTACCTATCCCCTGGCCAGCCACTGACGTCGAGTACCGGTTCACCGGGCAAAAAAATGCCCCGCCCCCGTGGGGGCAGGGCATCTGCATTCACCCTACAATCTAGTCGACGTAGAAGGTCTGCTGGAAGGTCAGCGTCTGCTGCTGCCCCTCCCCCATGATCTTCAGGGTGAACTGGTAGGTGTCCTCATTGCGATAGGGCAGCACTGCCAGGTAATAGATGGCATTCCCCTCTTTCACCTCCTGAAAATTCAGGGGGCGAAGTGTGCCGGTCAGATTGCGGGCTTCGCCGCTGATCCCCACCGCCTGTGCCACCCCCTGCTTGTTCTGCACCGCGATATTGACGATGCCGTTATAGCGGCTGCGCTCCAGGCCATAGGTCCTGGCTACCTCGGGGGTGAGGAAGCTGGAGTTGAACGCGCTGTAGTGCACTTTCCAGGGGCCCAGCTCCTGCATCTGCTCAGCCCGCAGCGGCAGCGTCATCAGGAGTGCCAGCAGGCAACTCATCCAGGCTGTTTTCATGATGTCATCCCTCTCGTATCAACCCTGATTATCGAGCAGAGCGGCAATCTCGGCGGGTATCTGCTTTGGCGCGTCGATGGCGACCGTCTTGTGCCGACCCAGCTCCCCCCGCAGGATGCGAACCTGCCCCTTGGCCACCTTGCACTGCTTGGCCAGGTACTTGATCAGGTGACTGTTGGCCTGACCATCCACCGGCGGTGCCGTGATGGCCACTTTCAACTCGTCACCGTGCAATCCGATGATCTGATCCCGGCTCGCCTTGGGCTGGATCATCAGATGCAACACCAGCTCGTCCCCTTCCAGCAGGACGGCGGGCATCAGATCATCCACCACAACTGGCCGAACAGATCCCCCATCAGGTAGTTGATGGCCTGCAGCGCGATGAAAGCGACCAGCACGGAGAGATCCAGCCCGCCCAGTGCAGGCAGGATGCGACGAATGGGGGCCAGGAAGGGTTCAGTGAGCTGGTGCATCACGTATTCAATGGGGTTGCGACCCTGGCTGACCCAGCTCAGGATGGCGCGGATCAGCAGGATCCAGAAGATCATGGAACCCGCTTTCTTCAGCACGGTGAGCGTCGCAAACAGACAGAGAGTGAGCCAGTCCGCCTGCAGCACATTCATGCTCTTGAGCAGGACCAATTTGCCAAAGGCGATCAGCAGCGCCAGCAGCACAGAGGCCATGTCCAGCCCGCCAAAACCCGGGATGACGCGGCGCAGGGGCACCACTAGCGGGTTGGTCAGCTTGACCACCATCTGGCTCATGGGGTTGTAGAAGTCGGCCCGCGCCCACTGCAGCCAGACCCGCAGCAGCACCACCATAAGGTAGAGATCAAAGACAGTGTTAATCAAAAAGTAAGCCGTGTTCATCCGGGCTCCTTGCTAAAAGGGATTCAGAAAAGGGTTTCCATTTCGCCGGCCCGGGTAACGGCCGCCTGCATGGCTCTTGCGGTCAGCGGCATCAGCCCCTGCTCCTGGAATGTCTTGACGGCCTCGGCCGTGGTCCCGCCCTTGCTGGTCACCTGCTCGCGCAGGGTCTGCAGCGACAGCTCGGGATTCTGCTCCACCATGGCGGCCGCTCCCAGGGCGGTTTGCTGCACCAGCAGGCGGGCCTGCTCCGGCGTAAAGCCCATGGCCTCGGCCTCCTCGGCAATCGCCTGCATGAACAGGAAGAAGTAGGCCGGGGCACTGCCCGCCGCCGCAATGACGCCGTTGATGCCGGCCTCCTCATCCACCCAGAGGGTCTTGCCCACGGATTGCATCATCTGTTCGGCCACCGCCCGATCGGCCTGCCCGATGGCGGGCGGTGCATAGAGCCCGGTCATCCCCAGCCCCAGCAAGGAGGGGGTGTTGGGCATGGTGCGAATGATGCGATCGTGACCACCCGCCATCTCCTGCAAGCGCGCGACGCGAATGCCGGCAGCGATGGAGATGAGCAACTTGCCATCCAGCGAGCCAAGCTCGGCCACCAGCGCCGTCAGCATGCCCGCCATCAGCTGGGGCTTGACCGCCAGCACGATCACCTCGGCCTCCCGGGCCGCCTCGGCGTTGTCCTGGGTGATACGGATGCCGAACTGGCTGGCCAGTTCGTCCAGCTTGGGGCGGCTGGGATTGGCGGCGATGATACGCTCTGCCGGGTAGCCCGCCTGGATGAGGCCGGCAATGATACTGCGGCTCATGTTGCCTGCCCCGATGAAGGCGAGGGTTCTCTGCTGCATCAAACACTCCTGTTACTGACATCGCAGCGGATGCCGACCCAGCCTGTGCGGGCTGACAGCATCACACGCGCCTGTTTACCTGAACAAAGCACGACCGGGGTGTTTCTCGCCCCGGCTCTTGCTCATGAATAGTCGCGGGCCCCGAAGATGGCGGTCCCGACCCGCACCATGGTGCTGCCATGGGCAATGGCCGGCTCGAGATCCTCGGTCATCCCCATCGAAAGGGTGTCGACGCTCGGGTATTGTTGCGCAAGCTCGGTGAACAGAGCCTGCATGCGCGCCATCTGGGCCGCCAGCACCCCCTCGTCGCGGGTATGCTCGGGGATGGCCATCAGGCCGCGCAACCGCAGCCGCTCGCTTTGGGCCACCAGGGAGGCCAGGCGGAAAATCTCTTGCTCCGACGTACCGGATTTGCTGCTCTCTCCGCTAATATTGATTTGCAGACAGATATTTAGCGGCGCGAGCCCACCCGGTCTCTGATTGTTGAGGCGTTCGATGAGCTTGTCGCGATCGACACTTTGAACCCAGTCGAACCGCTCCGCCACCAGCTTGGACTTGTTCGATTGCAGCGGACCGATAAAGTGCCACTCTATGTCTGTACAGGCGTTCTGCTCGCGCAAGGCATCAATCTTGAGCGCGGCCTCCTGGGCGTAGGATTCGCCAAAGCGCCGCTGACCGGCGGCATAGGCAGCCTGAATGTCCCCCAGCGGCTTGGTTTTGCTGACAGCAAGCAACTGGATGTGATCTGGGCTGCGGCCAACACGCCGGGCAGCCTCTACAATACGTTCCTTTACCTGAAGCAGGTGCTGGGCAATCTGGCTCATATTTCGTTCGTAATCTTGTGATGGGAGAATAACAAATCTATGGATATCACAGAGTTATTGGCATTCAGTGTAAAGCATAAGGCCTCGGATCTACACCTCTCGGCCGGGGTCCCCCCGATGATCAGGGTTGATGGGGAGGTTCGCAAGATCAATTTGCCCGCCCTGGATCACCGGGAAGTCCATGCTCTCATTTACGACATCATGAATGACCACCAGCGCAAGGAGCTGGAGGAGAACTTCGAGGTGGACTTCTCCTTCGAAGTACCCGGCATGGCACGCTTTCGGGTCAACGCCTTCCAGCAGGCGCGCGGCTCGGGCGCCGTGTTTCGTACCATCCCGAGCACCGTTCTGACCCTGGACGATCTGGGGGCGCCGGAGATATTTCGCAAGATAGCGGAGTACCCTCGCGGCCTGGTGCTGGTGACTGGGCCCACCGGCTCGGGCAAATCCACCACCCTGGCCGCCATGGTCGATTACATCAATGACAACTTCCACCACCACATCCTCACCATCGAGGATCCCATCGAATTCGTGCACGAGAACAAGCGCTGCCTGGTGAACCAGCGGGAAGTACACCGCGACACCAAGAGCTTCAGCAACGCCCTGCGCTCGGCCCTGCGGGAAGACCCGGATATCATCCTGGTAGGTGAAATGCGGGACCTCGAAACCATCCGCCTCGCCATGACCGCCGCCGAAACCGGTCACCTGGTGTTTGGCACCCTGCACACCTCCTCGGCTGCCAAGACCATCGACCGTATCATCGACGTCTTCCCCGGCTCGGAGAAGGACATGGTGCGATCCATGCTCTCCGAATCCCTGCGGGCGGTCATCTCCCAGACCCTGCTCAAGCGTATCGGTGGCGGCCGTGTGGCGGCCCACGAGATCATGCTGGGGATCCCGGCGGTGCGAAACCTCATCCGGGAAGACAAGGTGGCCCAGCTCTATTCCGTCATCCAGACCGGGATGACCCACGGCATGCAGACCATGGACCAGAGCCTCAAGCAGCTGGTCAACCGGGGGGTCGTCGCCTCCCTCGATGCCAAGGCCAAGGCGGTCGATCCCAATACCATTTAAGCTCGCACACCCAAGGAGTCGCCATGAACATGGATGTTCTGCTCGCCGCACTGGTTGAACAAAAGGGCTCGGATCTCTTCATCACGGTCGATGCCCCCCCGACCCTCAAGGTCAACGGGCGTCTGGTGTCGCTCGGGCCGGCTCCCCTCGACAAGACGACGGCGCTGGCGTTGATCAGGGAGAGCCTGGACGAGACCCACTTCGAGCGCTTCCTGCACACCCGCGAGGCCAACTACGCCATCCAGCGGGGCTCGCTGGGGCGCTTTCGGGTCAGCGCCTTCTGGCAACAGGATATGCCGGGCATGGTGCTGCGCCGCATCGAGACCCGCATCCCCACCTTTGACGAGCTGGTGCTGCCTCCCATCCTGCAGGAGGTCGCCATGGCCAAACGCGGGCTGGTGCTCTTCGTCGGCGCCACTGGCGCCGGCAAGTCCACCACCCAGGCGGCCATGATCGGCTTTCGCAACCAGCACGGTGACGGCCACATCCTGACGGTGGAGGATCCGGTGGAGTTCGTCCATCAGCACGATCGCTGTCTGGTGACCCAGCGGGAGGTGGGGATCGACACCGCATCCTTCGATGTCGCCCTCAAAAACTCCCTGCGCCAGGCCCCGGATGTCATCCTCATCGGTGAAATCCGCTCCCAGGAGACCATGGAATTCGCCATCCAGTTCGCCGAGACGGGGCACCTCTGCCTCGCCACCTTGCACGCCAACAATGCCAACCAGGCGCTGGATCGCATCCTGCATCTGGTCCCCCAGGAGAAGCACCGCCAGTTCCTGTTCGATCTCTCCTTCAACCTGCGCGCCATCGTCGCCCAGCAGCTGCTCCCCTCCGCTCACGGGCAGCGCCGGGTCGCCGCCTTCGAGATCCTGCTCAACACCCCGCTCGTCACCGACATCATCCGCAAGGGAGAGATGCACAGACTCAAGGAGGTGATGACCAAATCCGGCGAGCTCGGCATGCAGACCTTCGATCAGGCGCTGTTCGGCCTGTTCTGCGCCGGCCAAATTGGCTACAGTGAGGCCCTTGCCCATGCCGACTCCGCCAACGACCTGCGACTGCTCATCAAGCTGTCGGGTCGCGAGCAGCTGGGCGCAGGCACTCTCGACAACGTGACCCTGGATGAATGAGGGGTGTGCGTCACCGCTAGTAAAGGACAGTTATGCTGATTGTGGTTTCCCCGGCCAAGACGCTGGATTACGAGTCACCCCTGGTGACCTCCCGTTTCACCCAACCCGAACTGCTGGACCACTCCGCAGCACTGATCACCCGGGCTCGTCAACTGAGCCCGGACCAGATCGCCAGCCTGATGAAGATCAGCGACAAGCTCGCCGGCCTCAACGCCGCCCGCTTTGCCGAGTGGCAGCCTGACTTCACGCCGGCCAACGCCCGCCAGGCGCTGCTGGCCTTCAAGGGGGACGTCTACACCGGTCTGGCCGTAGAAGATTTCAGCGAGGCCGACCTCGACTTCGCCCAGGCCCACCTGCGCATGCTCTCCGGCCTTTATGGCGTACTGCGGCCGCTTGACCTCATGATGCCCTACCGCCTGGAGATGGGGATCCGCCTCGACAACCAGCGCGGCAAGGACCTCTACCAGTTCTGGGGCGACATCATCACTGCGCACCTGAACAAGGCGCTGGCAGCCCAGGGGGACGACGTACTGATCAACCTCGCCTCCGACGAGTATTTCAAGTCGGTGCGCCCGAAAGCCCTGCAGGGGCGCATCATCACCCCGGTCTTCAAGGACGAGAAGAACGGCCAGTTCAAGATCATCAGCTTCTACGCCAAGAAGGCCCGCGGCATGATGGCACGCCATATCATCAAGCATCGGCTCACCCGGGTGGAACAGCTGACCGGTTTCAATGCCGACGGCTACTACTTTGTACCGGAAGAGTCCGACGCCAATACCCTGATGTTCAAGCGCGCTGAAAATTAATTACACATTCAAGGGAACCAAGTCGGAGATCCTCGGGTCTGACTCTGTGAATCCTCTGTTGTAAGCACTTTTTGTTGGCCGACGTCCTTGCGTCGGCTTTTTTCTGCGCCTCTCTCAGGCCACTCCCCAGGCAGCAGACAGCAAAACGGCCATCCTGGGATGGCCGTTTCAACTGTGCTCGGGGGCATTACTTCTTTTTCTTCTTTGCCGACTTCTTGGCATCCTTCGGCTTTTTCTTCTTCACCGGCACCCGCGCTTCCTTGTGTCTGGGGCGCAGCTCATCGATCACCCGGCGCTTGAGGCGCTCCTCGGTGTAGCGTTCGATCTTGGCGACCATGGCCATGTCGTGAGCTTCCACCAGGCTGATGGCGCAGCCACGGTTGCCGGCACGACCGGTACGACCGATGCGGTGCACATAGACATCCGCGCCGTAGGGCATGTCGTAGTTGATGACATGGCTGACGTTCGGCAGGTCGATGCCGCGGGCGGCCACGTCGGTGGCGATGAGGAAGGGCACCTCCCCTTCGTGGAACTTGCGGATAGACTCGATGCGCTTGGCCTGCTCCATCTCGCCACGGATCCAGGCGCAGGGCACGCCTGCCGCCTGCAACTGGCCGGAAAGCTCCGCCAGTCGCTCACGGGTCTTGACGAAGATGATGGCCTTCTGGGTCTCCGGGTTTTTCAGGATGTGCACCAGCAGAGCCAGCTTGTGGGCGGCATCATCGGCCAGGTGGATCCACTGGGTGATGGGGCGGCGCTCGCTGCGGGGCGGCTCGGCGTGCAGCTCAACCGGATCTTTGAGGATCTCGCTCGCAAACTTCTCGAGGCCGGCCCCTTCCAGGGTGGCGGAGAAGAGCATGGTGTGTTTGCGGTAGCGCGCCTCTTCCACGATGCGGTTCACGTCCTTGATGAAGCCCATGTCCAGCATCCGGTCCGCTTCATCCAGCACCAGCACCTCGATGTCGTGGCTCTCGAACTCCTCTTTCTCGATGTACTCGAGCAGACGGCCAGGGGTGGCCACCACGATGTCGGTGGTCTTGGTCAGGGCAGGCAGCTGCTCTTCATGGCTGACGCCACCGATGATGGTCTCGATGCTGAGATGGGTGTGCACCGCCAGGGCCTTGGCGTGAGCACTCACCTGCAGCGCGAGCTCGCGGGTCGGAGTCAGGATCAGCATGCGGCACGGACCCGGCTTGCGACGCGGGAAGTCCAGCAGGTGCTGCATCGCGGGCAGCAGGAAGGCGGCGGTCTTGCCGGTTCCGGTCGGCGCAGAAGCCAGAATATCGCGGCCGTCCAGGGCTGGCTCCAGCACCATCTGCTGGATGGTGGTGGGGCGGGTGAATCCCATCTCGGCCAAGGCCCGACTGAGGGCTGGATTCAGGTCGAAATCATCAAAGGACTGGCTCATGGCAATACTCGGTCATTAAGGAAGCGGCAGATTATAGGCGATTATGCCGCCGGCTCCTATGGTGACTGTGGCTTAGCCGCTATAATCGCCGGCCATTTTCCGCGGGCAGGCACAGGAGGAGGGCCGAATGGGGCGCAACAACGGTTTCACGTTCAAGCAATTTCACATCGATCACGACCGCTGCGCCATGAAGGTCGGTACGGACGGCATTCTGCTGGGAGCCTGGGCGCCGGTCGACAGCGCCCGCCGGGTGCTGGACATCGGCACCGGCAGCGGCCTCATCGCCCTGATGCTGGCCCAGCGCAGCACGAACGACTGCCACATAGACGGGGTGGAGCTGGATAAGGATGCAGCCATGCAGGCCCATGAGAATGTGACGGCCTCCCCCTGGCGTGAGCGGGTCACCATCATAGAGAGCGCCATTCAGGATCACCTCGCCCCCCCTTACGATCTCATCGTCTCCAACCCGCCCTATTTCCCGGCAGGCCAGACACTTCGCGATCCGGCCAGGGCTCTGGCGCGACATACCGGGGGGCTCGACCCCAGGGGATTGCTGGCCGCCAGCGATCGCCTGCTGAGCCGTACCGGGCAACTGGCCCTGGTGCTGCCCACGGCGATGGCGGATGAAATTTTATGCATTTCGTCGAGTTATGATCTGTATGAGCGTTGTTATCTGGCTGTTACCACCAGAGAGGGGAAAGAGGCAAATCGTGTTTTATTGCTGCTTGGCAGAGGATTAAACAAGTGTGAGAGGGGTGAAATTGTGATCCATTCTGCCACGGGAGGCTATTCCGACAGATATATCCAACTAACCAGCCCCTTCTATTTGAAGATGTAAATTTTGCCTTGAACTATTTTTTCACATCATTATGCTGACTGCTAAATGAGCGCCCGCTCAAGACCAGTTCAAACCACTGGTCGCGATGAAAAAACCAGCGGGGCTCTTTTTTTTACCCCCGGAAAGTGCCGGTCACTGACAAATAAAAAACTATAACAAGCAATAGTTTACAAGACAGACGAGGTTGAACTTGACGAAATCACTCACATTGTCCGATGTACTCGGATTGGGCTTCATGACCTTTGCGTTCTATCTGGGCGCAGGCAACATCATCTTCCCGCCCCTGGCCGGCTTCATGGCGGGTGAGCACCTCTCCCTGGCCATGCTGGGCTTCCTGGTCACCGCCGTGGGCCTGCCCCTCATCACCATCATCGCCGTCGCCAAGGCTGGCAACGGCTGGGCCGGCATGACCAAGCTGCTGCCGGCCGGCGTGGCCACCGCACTGGCCGTCGCCATCTACATCATCATCGGCCCGGCCTTCGCCGCCCCCCGTACCGGCCTGGTGGCCTACGAGATGGGCCTCAAGCCCTTCCTTGGCGACATGGGACCATCCGGTCTGGCTGCCTACACAGTACTGTTCTTCGGCGTGGCCATCCTGGTCTCCCTCAACCAGGGCAAGCTGATGGATGCCATCGGCAAGTACCTGACCCCGCTGCTGATGCTGCTGCTGCTGACTCTGGCCATCGGTGTCTTCGTCGCACCGCAAGGAAGCATGCCTGCCGCATCCGGTGACTACCAGAGCACCCCCTTCGTGAAGGGCATTCTGGAAGGCTACAACACCATGGACACCCTGGCGTCCCTGATGTTCGGTGCCCTGATCGTCGACCTACTGCGCCAGAAAGGCATCCATGACTACCAGAGCCAGTTCAAGTACCTGGCCATCGCGGGCATCATCTCCGCCATCGGTCTCTCCGTGGTCTATGTCTCCCTGTTCCAGCTGGGCAACACCGCTGCCAGCGTCGCCACCGACGTGAGCAACGGCGGTGCCATCGTCAACGCCTACGTGCTGAGTCTGTTCGGCCAACCGGGTCAGTTCATCCTGGCAGCCATCATCACCCTGGCCTGCTTCACCACGGCCGTCGGCCTCATCTCCGCCTGCTCCGACTTCTTCCACAACCTGACCGGCATGAGCTACAAGAAGCTGGTCGTGCTGCTGGGTGTCATCTGCGGCATCGTGGCCAACGTGGGCCTGAGCCAGCTCATCAGCCTCTCCATTCCGGTGCTGGTCGCCATCTACCCGGTTGCCGTGGCGCTGGTACTGGTCACCTTCCTGAAGGGTTACTTCGGTCGCCCCCGCCTGGTGTTCCGCTCCGTGCTGCTGGTCGCCTTCCTGTTCGGCTGCCTGGACGGCCTGGGCGCCGCCGGCATGAAGATGGATGCTTTCGCCTTCCTGCCGCTGTTTGACAAAGGCCTGGCCTGGTTGCTGCCGACCCTGCTGGCCTGTGGCCTCGGTGTCATGGTGCGTGGCAATGGCAAGCTGGCTGCAGAAGCGGCCTGATAACAGATCTTGACCAAATGAAAGAGGCCAGCATTTGCTGGCCTCTTTTTTGTTGGTGCAATCTGGTTCATCCGTTGTGGAGAGCGCTCTTCAGAGGACGGTTGCTGGCTTGGGTTTGCCTGCAAGACCGTACCAGTGATGCTCAAACCGGCCCTCATGCCAGCGCAGGGTGCACCAGGGCTGGTCAGCCTGCCAGCGCGGGAAGTTGATCTCCACGCGGTTATCTTCGTACTTGTAGAGAGAGGTGCTGATCTCGATATCCGACAGGATAAGCAGCACCACCCCACCGATGACACTCCATTTCAGCATCTTCCACATGGCGATTACTCGAAGCAGATCTCGATGGTGGCACGGCCATACTCCGATTCGAACGGCATCATGATCTTGGCGCCGTCGGCCCGGTGAGTAATGGTGTGATTGGGACCGGAGACGATGACCGGGGTCGCCATGTCGAACTCATAGCCCTTCTCCCCCAGCATGCGTTTGGCGCCGCCCGTCACCATGTTGGTGATCTCGCCCACCATGTCGGTCACTTCCTCGTTGATGGTGGCCGGCGCCTCCCCCAGCATGCGACGCATGATCTCCAGTGCCAGCCCCTTCTCGAAGCTGATGGAGAGGGAACCCCGGGTCTGCGGACCCACCATGCCAATCAGGCCGGAGACATCTCCCCGAGCCAGCTCGTCCGTCTTGCGCTTGGGCGCGCCCGGTTTGAGTTCCAGCTGTGCCATGGTGGAGAGCACGTTGAGCAGGGAGAGCAGGAACGGGTTTACAAAATCAGCCTTCATCTTGACTTCCTACGGTAACGGAACAGCGGGCACATTGACCATGGGCTTCTATGGTCTTGTTGGTAATAGTAAAACCATGCTGATGAGCCTGCTCGGAAAAGGCGCCGTCGATGGCGGGATCGTGCAGCTCCACTACCTCACCGCAACGATCGCAGATCAGCAGTTGCATCGGGTGGGCATGGTCGAAGTGGCAGCAGAAGATGAAGGCGTTGAGCGACTCCACCTTGTGGGCAAAGCCCTGTTCGAGCAGGAAGTCGAGCGCCCGATAGACGGTAGGCGGTTTGGCATGAGCCTCGGTCTGCTGCAACTGGGCCAGCAAATCATAGGCACTGATGGCATTGCCGTGGGCGGCAAGCAGCCGGAACACCTGGCGCCGTGTCGGGGTGAAACGGATCCCGCGCTGCTCGCAGAGGCGTTCCGCTCGTTGTAGAAGTTGGTCTTGATTCATGTTCACGCAGATACCCTGTCAATTAGCCGGATACTATCACAGGGCCCCCAGTGCGCGGCGACAAAATTCATTTTCTGGGGCTGTCTCACGTTGTGATAGAATCCCGCCCCTTGTTTGGCCAACCCGGATGATTTTTATGCAGGCGCAGCGCTTTTCCATCGCCCCCATGCTGGACTGGACCGATCGGCATTGCCGTTATTTCCACCGTCTGATGACCCGCCAGACCCTGCTCTATACCGAGATGGTGACCACGGGCGCCATCATCCACGGCAAGGGCGACTATCTGGGCTACAGCGAGCAGGAACACCCTCTCGCCCTGCAACTGGGTGGCAGCAACCCGGCAGACCTGGCCCGCTGCGCCAGGCTCGCCGAGGAGCGCGGCTATGACGAGATCAACCTCAACGTCGGCTGCCCCTCCGATCGGGTGCAAAACGGCCGCTTCGGCGCCTGCCTCATGGGCGAACCCGCACTGGTGGCCGATTGCGTCAAGGCGATGCGCGACGTGGTCGATATTCCGGTCACCGTGAAGACCCGTATCGGCATCGACGATCAAGACTCCTACGAGTTCTTGCAGGCCTTCATCGAGCAGGTACGGGACGCCGGTTGCGATACCTTCATCGTCCATGCCCGCAAGGCCTGGCTGAGCGGCCTGAGCCCGAAAGAGAACCGCGAGATCCCGCCCCTCGATTATCCTCGCGTCTACCAGGTCAAGCAGGATTACCCGGATCTGACCATTGCCATCAACGGCGGGGTGACCAGTCTGGAGCAGACTCTTGAACATCTGCAGCACCTCGACGGGGTCATGATGGGCCGCGAAGCCTACCAGAACCCCTACATTCTGGCCCAGGTGGACAATCTGGTGTTCGGCGAGAACCGTGTAGTTCCGAGCCGCCACGAGGTGGTGCGGATGATGCTGCCTTACATCGATCAAGAGCTGGCCAAGGGCAACTACCTCTCCCACATGACCCGCCACATGCTGGGGTTGTTCCAGAACATGCAGGGGGCGCGCGCCTGGCGTCGCCATCTGAGCGAGAATGCCTGCAAACCGGGGGCCGACATTCAAGTGGTGCTGGACGCCATGGCCAAGGTGCCGGAGTTCGCGCCGGCCGACGCGGTGGAGTGATCATGTACCGCTTCACCGGATCCTGGCTGCACAAGGCCCTGGTGCGTCTGTGCGCCGGCCTGCTCACCATTCTCGGCATCAAGCTCAGCGCCTTCTATTTCATCGGGCTGCTGATCGTGCTGGGGCTGCACCGGGACCAGATCCTGGGCTAAGCGCCCCACGCTCCCGAACAAGAAAAAGCCGGCGCCCCTGCGCCGGCTTTTTTGTCACCACGGAGGTGACCCGACAGTCTGGCTTACTCTTCCTGAACCATGAACTGGAGTTCAGGGGGAGAAGAGGTCAGCACATCGGCGCAGTAATCCCAGGTCGAGATGCGGTAGTGCTGCAAATCTTCATCCAGGTGCAGTCCATCGGATTCCTGATGGAACCAGCTGGCGAAACGGGACGGGGTGATGAGCTGGATCTGCTCCTCTATGACGTGGCTGTCACGCCCCTCCGCCAGATCACAATCCTCCATCACCCGCACCGCGAAGATGTGGCGAAAACTCACCCGGCACAGGGGCAACGGAGGCAGATCGATGCTGCGAGCACGCCCCAGCATGACGGTCAGGGTGTCGCTCCAGATATCCTGATGCAGTTCGGCCACGACCAGGCCGGGAGGGAGTTGACGAGAGGGAGCCCAGGGGACGGCTACCTGCCGAATGGCATTTTTCTGTTCCATATCCACCTCGCTACAGCGCATGCCATATCCTGAGTGTATCTGAAACAAATTTTGACGAAGATGGCAAGAAAAAACCCGGCACAAGCCGGGTTTCATTTGATTACAAGACGATCTTATTTGACAGCGTCTTTCAGCGCCTTGCCAGCCACGAAGGACGGCACATTGGCGGCTGCAATCTGGATCTCTTTACCGGTTTGCGGGTTGCGACCGGTACGGCCCGCGCGATGGTTGACCTTGAAGGTACCAAAACCCACCAACTGAACGGCATCGCCCTCTTTCAGGCTCTGGGTAATACCATTGATGATCTCTTCCAGAGCGACTTTGGCCTGAGCTTTGCTCAGGTCTGCTTTGGCGGCAATTGCATCGACAAGTTGAGCTTTGTTCATAACATTTCCTTTATGATCGGGCATTTAGCACCGGGCCACTCTATTCAAAAAAAAACACTCAGGCAAAGGCTTTATCAGCCGGATTGGCTTGAATGCTGGGGTTTTCATCAAGATCTGCGGAAATAGTCACATATATCGCCCCCTTGTCCCCTGGATGGGCGACAGGATGCGAAGCACCGGTGGGGAGAGGCATGCAAATCCCCGCCTGATGTAACAATATCCCTACACTCCTATTGACGGTCAACTGGATTTTCCCTAGTTATAGGAGTGTCGTCAGTCGATGAGAATGACCGGAGGCGTGCGACCCGAGTGCCGCATGCCATGCCCATGGAGGGACTATGTTAACTGAACTGGAAAAAACCAAGCGCGCGCTGGCAGGCAAGCACAAAGCAATAGATGACTGGCTGGATGCCAGACAGGCGTTGCTGGTCGAGTACATGCGACTGGCAGGCCTCATGCCCGCCAAGTGCAAGCAACGCACCCTCCCAGGCCATGTAGAACTGCAACGTTTTTGCGAACAACTGGTCGACTACGTCAGCGCAGGCCATTTCGAGATCTACAACCACGTCGTCACCGCCTTTGAGCAAGCCAGCGGGGACAAACTGGAGCTGGCCAAGCGCATCTACCCCCATATCCGTGCCTGTACCGAATTCGCGCTGGAGTTCAACGACAAGTACAGCAACGCCGACGAAGCCCAGTTGCTGCAACTGGACGAGGATCTGAACCAACTCGGCCCCGTGCTGGAGGACAGGTTCAAACAGGAGGATCGGCTGGTCAAGGCGCTGCAGGTGGTGGAATCCCTCAGCCATCAGCAGATCTGATATTCAATATCGGAGCCAGTTCAATATCCTGGCGTGCCAGCTGGATTACACTCTGCAACATGAAGGATGAGCATCTTGCTCGCACGCAGACCGGAGACGACCATGGCCGAGCGCCGCCACTTTACTCGGATTTTCTATTTGACCGCCGCCAAGCTCACCCAGGGTGAACACCAGTGGCGCACCCAGCTGGTCGATGTCTCCCTTCAGGGAGCCCTGCTGCTCAGACCCGAGGATTGGGTCGCCAGCGAGGACAAGGAGTACGAAATCTGCTTCGTGCTCGGGGGCAGCGACATCGAGATCAAGATGCAGGTCGAGCTGACCCACGAAGCCAGCAAGAAGCTGGGGTTTTACTGCCACCACATCGACATCGACAGCGCCACGCACCTCAAGCGGATGATCGAGCTGAACATCGGAGAGGAGCAACTGCTCCATCGCGAGCTGGAGCAGTTGCTGCAAGAACACCGAGACCACGTCCCCCCCGAATCCTGAGCGGGCAGGCAGAAAAACAAAGGAGCGTCCATACGCTCCTTTTTCATGGTCGGTTACAGGGCCTCGAGGGCATCGGAGAGTTTCTTCACCGGCACCACCTCCATCCCCTCGATAGGATGTTTGGGCGCATTGGCATGCGGGACGATGGCTCGGCGGAAACCGTGCTTGGCCGCCTCCTGCAGTCGCTCCTGACCCGAGGGCACGGGCCGTATCTCGCCGGAGAGCCCCACTTCGCCAAAGACCACCAGATCCTTGGGCAGGGCCTGATCCCGGAAGCTCGACACCATGGCCAGCAGCAGCGCCAGATCCGCACTGGTCTCCTCGACTTTGACGCCACCCACCACGTTGATGAACACATCCTGATCCGCCATCTGCAACCCGCCGTGACGATGCAGCACCGCCAGCAGCATGGCGAGACGGTTGTGGTCCATCCCCACCGCCACCCGGCGCGGATTAGAGAGCTGGGAGTAATCCACCAGCGCCTGCAACTCCACCAGCAGGGGGCGCGTGCCTTCCCAGATCACCATGACGATGGAGCCCGGAGCCTGCTCCTCCCCGCGGCTGAGGAAAATCGCGGAAGGGTTGCTCACCTCCTTCATTCCCTGCCCGGTCATGGCGAAGACCCCCAGTTCGTTGACCGCACCGAAGCGGTTCTTGTGGGAGCGCAGGGTGCGAAAACGCGAGTCGTGCCCGCCATCCAGCAGCACGGAGCAGTCGATGCAGTGCTCCAGCACCTTGGGGCCCGCCAGGGTGCCGTCCTTGGTGACGTGGCCCACCATGAAGATGGCCACATGATTCTGCTTGGCATAGCGTGTCAGCAGCGCCGCCGACTCCCGCACCTGGGAGACGGACCCCGGCGCGGACTGCACATCCGCCACGTGCATCACCTGGATGGAGTCGATGACCATGATCTGAGGTTGCTCCTGCTGGGCAATGAGGCAGATCTGCTCTACGCTGGTCTCGGACAACATGCGCAGCTTGTCCGTGGGCAGACCCAGCCGACCGGCCCGCATCGCCACCTGTTGCAGTGATTCCTCACCGGTCACATAGAGGGTCTTCATGCGCTGCGCCAGGCCGCACATGGTCTGCAGCAACAGGGTCGACTTGCCGGCCCCGGGGTTGCCGCCGATGAGAATGGCCGAACCAGGGACCACGCCGCCACCGAGTACGCGGTCCAGCTCCTTGAAGCCCGAGCTGAAACGGGGGATCTCCGTGGTGGCGATCTCTGCCAGGGTCTGCACCTGGCTGCCGACGGCGCCCGCATAACCGGTATAGCGAGCGCTCTTGCCGGGTGTCGTCACCCCCAGTCGCACCTCGGTGATGGTGTTCCATTCCTTGCACTCGCTGCACTGGCCTTGCCAGCGGGTGAAGTCGGCTCCACATTCGGAACAAACATAGGCGGTTTTGTTTTTGGCCATGGATAACTCGGGGACAGGATGAATTCCTGCTTGATATACTTGTTTGCGACCGGCAGATCAAACCCAGAATCGGAAAAGTGACTTTCCGCGGCAGGAATACATGGATTCAGAACAACCACTACATCTGATAGAACAACTTGTCCCCCTGCTCCGGGAAAAGGACTTCGACGAAATCTTCAACCGTCTGACCCAGAACGAAAATACGAACAGCCGGTTCCTGCTGAAGATGGAACTCAAACGCAAGTGCACCCCCTGTCGGCGTGTCATCGACATGCGCAACGAGCTGGGCGCCCTCTGTCAGGTGCATGAGTTCGACGGGGTGACCCACTTCATGCCCGCCGAGGCCATCGAGCTGTTTCAATCCCAGTGCTACCTCTACCGGGACAGCTACACCCTGGGGGTCTACGAGGCGCTGCAAGCCTGGTACAAACTCAACCAGGGGCGCAGCGACAATCTGGCGCTGCCCATCAGCCCGTTTCGTCCGTTCGATGTCAGCGCCATCCCCTTCGCCAGCCATTACGGGCGGCAGGAAGAGCGCATGCACTTCAGCTCTCCCATGGTGCTCCAGCTCGCCAACGGCGAGAAGATCCTCGCCAAGAGCTCCGACATCTCCCTCGGCGGCATCCGGGTATCCGTGCCCTATCTGCCCGACTACCAGACAGGCGACCTGATAGCCGTCTTCTTCACCGGACTGGAACGCGATCATCCCCATCCCCTGCTGCGTGACCCGGTCAGCTACCAAATCCTGGGGGAGGAGAGAAAAGAGGACAAATTCTGGCTCAGGCTGCTCAAGAACGGCGAGCATCCGGTGTTCGACGAGTTCCTGCGCGACTTCATCGAGCGCAACCGCAGCCGCTATCGCGTCAGCGTCGACTACCTGCTCTCCGCCGCCGTCATCAAGGGGTATGAGCAGTTCTATCTGCCGCGCATGACCGGCATGCCCCTCTATTTCGGCAAGGGCAGTGTCCCCGCCCTCGAGATCGCCCTGCGCACCGAGAACAACCAGCACATTCTCGAATACTGGCGCGACGCCAAGAACCGCGACATGCTCGCCAGCCTCTTCACCGCTGCCCGCATGCCCTCGTTGCTCCCAGGCAAAGATGGGCTGCGCGAGACGCTGATCTACAGCTTTACCCATGCGGTACGCAGCCACCTCTACTTCTTCTCCGCGACCCGGGAGGAGCTGGAACAGAGCGGACTGACCGCGCTCTTCTTCCAGATCGGCGCCCGCCGCCCCAGTTGGCGGGTGTACAAGTTCAGCATGGAAGCCTGCACCCTGCGGGAGGCCGACCTCGACAACCCCCAGGGCGGGGCGAGCCAGTTGCAGGACAGGCTGCTGCGCGAGCGCCTGGCCCAGCTCGGATACGTGGGCATGCTGCAGGAGATAAACCTGGACAACCAGCGCGACGAGTTCCAGCGAGAGACGGGTCAGGATCCGCTCAACGCCAACGCCTTGCAGCGCTTTGGCCATGACATCCATGCCGCCCCCTTCGAGATAGAGACGCTGCACTATGTGCAACTGCGCAAGGAGGCGCGCTACATGCACAAGACGGCCATCGTCTTGCATCACAAGGAGCGATCCTGGGTCGGCTGGACCCGAGACATCTCTGCCCACGGCATGCAAATCGAGCTGGAGGAGCCGTTCGACGGGGAGAAGGGAGACATCATCACTGTGGCCCTGCCCCGTTTGCAGGAGCTCGCCAGGAACATGGACCTGCAACGCCTGCCCTATCGGCTGGTCAGCCTCAACCTGAGCAGAACCGTGCTGCATCTGTGCATCGAGGGGACGGCTGAGCGCCATACCGGCCACCAGTTCTTCAGCCTGCTTATCGAAAGCAACCAGAACAAGCTCAAGACCACCCGGGAGTTCAATCGCTATCGCGGCATGGCCAGGGCGCTGCGCAACCTCTACACCCACCACCTGTTCAACACCCCCGTCTATGTGAACAAGCTCAAGGCCGCCCCGAAACTGGCCGCGGCCGGCCTCTCGCCACAGCCACGCAGCCTTTCCCGTCTGCTGCGCATCTGTGCCGAGCAGGATCAGCAGTTGAACCTGTATCCCCTGTTCCAGGGGGCACTGCTCAAGGCCCTGCTGCTCAATCCCCTGCGCGCCATCGAGCGGGAAGACAAGCCAGAAGAGGAGGAGGTCTACATCGCCGCCCTCCACTCCCAGGGGGGAACACCCCTGTTTCGCAGCCACCTGGCCAGCAGCTTCAGCTCACCGGATCAAAAGCGCCGCTTCATCGAGCTGGCCCGGCAACAGGGAGAGTTCTATTCGGTACTGGTGGGTATTTCGCGCACCGGCCGCCCGGACACCAGCTTCATCGCGGGTGAACTGGACTACATCGCCAAGTTCGCCATTCACAAGGCCAAGAAGCTGGAAGAGGAGCTCTGGAGTGTCGTGGGCGTGGGTGAACTGACCGATACCACCGAAGCGACCCTGTTCCGCCTTGGCATACCATCCGGGCCCCGCTAGCCAGCAGGGCCGGGAGACAACAAAAAACGGGCACGCAAGTACCCGTTTTTTTGTCTATCAGGCAGCCTGGGGGTTGCGCAGCCAGGCGAGGATATCGGGGAAGTGATCCTCCTGTGCCTGGGGCGCCGTCAGCATGTTGATGTGGTCGTAATCGAGCCGGTTGCCATTGTCCCGCCCAAGGCGGGTGTGGCGAGCGGCCGAGCCCATCTCGTCGCTGAAGCGGCGCACGTCGACGGGGTGGCCAAGGACCTTGTCCGCCTTGGCGGAGATCATCCAGAGCGGGGGCCAGTTGACCCGGCTCGCCGCCTCGTCATAGGCGAAGCCGTCAAAGGGGTCCAACCAGGGCCCACACTTGACCCAGGGGATGGTCTCCTGCAAGTAGCGCAGGGGCTCATCATCGGCCCCTATCTTCAACCGGCGGGCGGCCAGAAACCCCCGGCGGCGCGCCAGCCAGGGGGCGAGCCGGTTCCAGATCAGATCCACCTTCAACCAGCGCTCCGGGTTCTGCACCGAGACCCCCCGCTTGGTGCCGAAGAACACCAGGCTGGCAACCTGCTCCGCCAGTTCGGGGAAGCGCACCAGGGTCGAGGCCATGATGACGCCGCCCCAGGAGTGGGCCATCCAGTGCACCCGGGCACCGGCATGGCGGGCCGATACCCAGCGCTGCAGGGCGGGCAGATCCTCGGTGATCAGCTCATGCTGACCGTGGCCGCCCCGCTCGGCGATGGTCGGTGTGCTCAGACCCCGACCACGCAGATCCGCCACATAGACCTGATACCCGTGGCGAGCCAGAAAGCAGGCAAGCCCCTTGCCCGATTCGGTGTAGAAGATGCGGCCGTTCTCGATGGCCCCGTGCACCATCAGGATGGGGTCGGCATGCACCGCGACACCGGGCTGGATATGGCGCACATGGAGTCGATGCTCACCGCAGGGGACAAACAGGGATTGCTGTAACAGTTCCATCTCGTGATCGGCTCCTCCTTGAGCGGGATCAGCCCCAGCGTCGGTTGCGACAAGCCAGGGCGCCGAGCAGGCAGAGCACCCCTTCCAGATCGTGGTGATTGAGGGTCGCCGCCGCCTGGGCACGTACCAGGGGTTTGGCATGAATGGCAATGCCAAGCCCCGCCACCCCCATCATCTTGAGATCGTTGGCCCCATCGCCGACCGCGACCGTCTGGGATGCAACCACCCCGTACTCCGAGGCCAGCTGTTGCAGTGCCTCGGCCTTGGCGGCGGCATCGACGATGGGGCCGCTCACCTTGCCGATCAGCAAGCCCCCTTCTACCGCCAGCTCGTTGGCGAAAATGGCATCCAGACCCAGAGCACGCTGCAACTCGCCGGCAAAGCGGGTGAAGCCACCGGAGGCGATCGCCACCTTCCAGCCAGCCTGCTTGAGGGTATCGACCATGAGTGGCAGGCCCGGCATCCAGGGCATGTCGGCCGCCACCTCGTCGAGGATGGTGACCGGCGCCCCTTCCAGCAGCGCCACCCGGGCACGCAGACTGTCGGCAAACTCCAGCTTGCCCTGCATGGCTGCCGCGGTAACGGCCGCCACTTGCTCACCGACCCCGGCCAGCCGCGCGATTTCGTCGATGCACTCTATCCTGATCGCGGTGGAATCCATGTCCATCACCAGCAGACCGGGCTCACTCAGGGTAGGCAGGGCGGCCAGATGACACAGGTCGATGTCCCACTCCTGGGCTTTGAGCGCCTGCACCAGCTCGGGGGAGAAGCGGTTGGTGCCAAGCAGCAGCAGTGGAATACCGGCCTGCTCCCCTGCGGGATAGAGGCTGGCCTCGAGCCCCAGGGCATCCAGCTGCTGGGCCAGGCGGGCCAGATGACCGGCCTCCAGCCCCTTGCCAAACAGGACAATCCAGGCGCTGTCGTGGGCGTTGGCCGCGGGCAGCAGGGCTTCGTTGGTGAGCTGCCAGCAGGGGGCACAGCTCAGGGCCCCGGACCAGTCGTGCAGGGAGCGGGGAAGTTGGGACAACAACATAAGAGAGACGCCTTCCTTGGAAATCATGGGGTTCATCATGCGGGCCCAGAGTAGCGTATTGCTTTTTGTACAGGCAAGCGCCAAGATCCCGCCTGCGGTGCGGGCAGACATGGAAACAGACCACCCTGTTTCCCGCTTCGCGGCACCGGGGCACCAGCCAGCCCCGCTCATCCATTACCAGAGGCCCGGTTCTGTGCGTCATCTTCCCATCAAACGTGTTGTCAGCCTGGCGGCGGGAGTCCTGCTCGGTCTCTGGGTGCTGGTGCTGCTCATCCACATGCAGGGAGAGAGCCAGGCCGCCCTGCACGCGGCGGCACGGGACAGGGCACAGGCGCTGGTCGCCTATGCCGCCCGGGACATGCGCCGCTGGATCAAGGAGGACAAGGAGAGCGAACTGGAGAGACTGGCGCAGGATCTGGCCGTCGAGCCTGACATTCTGGATGTCACCCTCTATGACGCCCGCGGCATTCCCCTCGCCCAGTCGGACAACGCCCTGCCGCTGGACAGTCTGCTGCCCATCGGCAGCGACAACAAATCCCTGCCGGAGCAGGGCAAGGGGCGCATCCAGTTCGTCCAGGAGATCCAGGACGGAAACCTGACCCTGGGCTATCTGAGGATCACCCTGGAAGAGCAGAAACTGCTGGCCGCACAAGATACCCATCTCAAGGTCAACCAGGAGAAACAGCGCCTGATGCTGCTGGTGATGCTGCTGGCCGGCCTGCTCATCTCCTACGGGGTGCGTCGCAACTACATGCGGGTGCGCAAGCACAAGAAACAGAGCAAACCCGCCGCTCCGCAATAAGCGGGGGGTGGATCCCATCCCCCGGCTTGTATATAACACTGGCAAGATCACTGGCAGGAGAGCCACATGATTGCCCCCCCCTTGCCGCGGGATGAACACAGTCGACTGGAACGACTGCGCATCCTCGGCCTGCTCGACCACGAGCCCATCGATCAGCTTGATCGCCTCACCCGGCTCATCACCCGGCATTTCGCACTCCCCATCGCCATGGTCTCCCTGACCGACGTGAACAGGCAGTGGTTTCTCGCCCGCACCGGGGTCGATATGTGCGAGATCAACCGGGAACACTCCTTCTGCGGTCATGCCATTTTGCGCCCCGACATCATGCAGGTACCGGATGCCAGACGGGATCTCCGCTTTGCCGACAATCCGCTGGTGACCGATGATCCCGGCGTGGTCTTCTACGCCGGCCGCCCCCTGCGCGCCCTCGATGGCGTGGTGCTCGGCACCCTCTGCCTGGTGGACCATGTGCCGCGCCATCTCGACGAAGATGCCTGCCGGGATCTCGACGACTTCGGCCGCCTGGTGGAGAACACCCTGCACGATCTGGAGCGGCGCCACCAGGTGCGCACCCTCAATCAGGTGCTGGAAGACAAGGAGCATCTCTTCACCCTCACCTTCAACCAGTCGTCGGTGGGCATGGCCCTCTCCTCCCTCGAAGGCAAGTGGCTGCGGGCCAACCCGGGGCTGGAGCGGCTGCTCGGTTACAGCGAGCATGAGATGCTGAGCCGGACCTGGCTCGCCATGACCCATCCCGAAGATCTGCAACGGGAGCAGCCCCTGTTCGATGCCCTGATCGCGGGGCAACGGCAGGATTACCGGCTGGAGAAGCGGATGATCCGGGCCGATGGCACCCAGTGCTGGGTCCAGCTCAGCGTGACCCTCTGCCAGAGCCGCACCATGGCCCCCCACATGATCGCCGTGTTTGCCGACCTCACCGAGCGCAAACAGGCCGAGGCCGAACTCGTGCGGCTGCAGCAAGGGCTCGAGCAGCAGGTGCAGTCACGGACCCGGGAGCTCTCCCGCACGGTGGAACAGCTGCATCAGGAGATGCGCGAGCGCGGCGCCATGCAGCAGCAGCTGTGGCAGGAGCAGCGCCGCCTGCAGCACATGCTGGAGCACACCAGCAATGCCTTCCTCGAGCTCGATGCCAATTTCATCATCACAGGCTGGAACCCGGCCTCCACCACCCTGCTCGGCTGGCACGCCGACGAGATGCTGGGCCGTCCCCTCTTCGGGCTGCTCGGCGCCGAGCATCCCCTGCTGAGCCTGTCAGGCAACCCGCAGAGTCCGCCACGGCGGCTGGAGTGCGACATCATCACCCGCACAGGCCGGCACATCCCGGTCGAGGTGATTGCCGAGCGTTACCAGTTCGACGGCAAGGTGCGCATCGCCCTGTTTTTGCACGACATCACGGCCCGCCGCCAGGTGCTCGCGGAGATCGAGCGTGGCCGTGCCCGACTGCGGGCCATCACCGATGGCCTGCCGGTCACCATCAGCATGGTGTCGCCCGAGGGGCGTTACCTGTTCGCCAACCAGGCCTATTGCCGCTACTTCGGGCTCGATACCGAACAGATGCGGGAAATGAGCGTGCGGGACGTCATCGGCGAGGAGGCCCACGGCAGGGCCATGGCCTATGTGGCAAAGGCCCTCGCCGGTGAGCAGGTGAGTTTCGAGCACCGTTTCGATCTCCCCATAGGCCGACGCGACCTCAGGATCACCATGATCCCGAGCCGGGGCGACGAGCCCGGGGTCTACATCCTCGGCAGCGACATCACCAAGTTCAAGGCGCTGCAAAGCCAGCTGGAACACGAGGCGGCTCACGACCCCCTCACCGGCCTGCCCAACCGGCGCGCCTTCACCCTGCGCCTCTCCCGGGAGCTGGAGCGGGTGCGTCAGAATGCCGAACCCCTGGGCCTGCTGTTCCTCGATCTCGACGGCTTCAAGGGGATCAACGACAGGCTGGGACACCACGTCGGCGATGCTCTGTTGCAACGCTTCGCCCAGGTGCTGAGTGCCGAGGTGCGCCCGGGGGACATGGTGGCGCGCCTGGCCGGCGACGAGTTCACCATCATACTGCCCGCCTTGCGCCAGCCGGAACTGGAGCTGCCCGCCCTGTGCGAGCGGCTGCTGGCGGCCATGGCGGTTCCTGGAGACGTGGCCGGTCATCGGCTGCCCCTTGCCGGCAGCATAGGGGGCGCCCTCTGCCACTCGGGCCAGTATTGTCACATCGATGATCTGCTGCACCGGGCCGATGCCGCCATGTACCAGGCCAAGCAGTCGGGCAAGGGGCGCTTCGCCCTCGATCTCTGACCGTGCTTCGCAAAAATGCAAAACGGCGGCCCGAGGGCCGCCGTTTTTTTATGCGCGAGGGGGATCAGTTGTCACCCAGCAGGACGGAGTCCAGCGCGATTTCGATCATGTCGTTGAAGGTCAGCTGACGCTCTTCGGAGGTGGTCTGCTCACCAGTACGGATATGGTCGGAGACGGTGCAGATGGTCAGCGCCTTGGCACCGTACTCGGCGGCCACGCCATAGATACCGGCGGCTTCCATCTCGACACCCAGGATGCCGTATTTTTCCATGACGTCGAACATGGAGGGGTCCGGGGTGTAGAATAGATCGGCGGAGAAGATGTTGCCCACGCGCACGGCCACGCCCTTGTTCTTGGCGGCCTGAACGGCATTGGCCACCAGGTCGAAGTCGGCGATGGCGGCGAAGTCGTGGTCCTTGAAGCGCAGACGGTTCACTTTGGAGTCGGTGCAGGCTCCCATGCCGATCACCACGTCACGCAGTTTCACGTCTTCACGCACGGCACCGCAGGAGCCCACGCGGATCAGGGTCTTCACGCCGTAGTCGGTGATCAGCTCTTTTGCGTAGATGGAGCAGGACGGGATGCCCATGCCGTGACCCATGACGGAGATGCGACGACCCTTGTAGGTGCCGGTGAAACCGAACATGTTGCGCACGTCGCACACCTGCTCGACGTTCTCCAGGAAGGTTTCGGCGATGTACTTGGCACGCAGGGGGTCGCCCGGCATCAGCACGGTATCAGCAAAGGCGCCATCTTTCGCATTGATATGAGGAGTTGCCATTCTCTTTATTCCTTCACACTAGGTTGAGTTTTATTGTCTTTATGGATTGTCCGCTGCCTGCGCGGCGGCGGTACATTACAGGAAACCAGGGCCCTGTGGCACCCCGGGCAGGCGAACCGGCCCGGGGTCACCATCACAGGAAGCTGGTACCGTATTGCAGCTTGGGCAGGCCGTGGTAGGCCGCGATGCTCTGGCCGATGTCGGCGAAGGTCTCGCGACGACCGACGGAGCCCGCCTTGACCGGCTTGCCGTAGAACAGTACCGGAATGTATTCGCGGGTGTGGTCGGTACCGCTCCAGGTCGGGTCACAGCCGTGGTCGGCGGTCAGCACCACCACGTCGCCATCCTGCAGCAGGTCGAACAGCTCCGGCAGGCGGGAGTCGAAGTACTCCAGCGCATCGGCGTAGCCCTTGACGTCACGGCGGTGACCGTAGGAGGAGTCGAAGTCCACGAAGTTGGTGAAGACGATTGTCTGGTCACCGGCCGCTTTCACCTCTTCCAGAGTCCTGTCCCACAGCTCGGTCAGACCGGTCCCCTTCACCTGCTTGGTGATGCCCTGCTGGGCATAGATGTCGGCGATCTTGCCGATGGAGACCACCTGGCCACCCGCTTCCTTCATGTAGTCCAGCACGGTCGGCGCCGGCGGCAGCACGGAGTAGTCGTGGCGGTTGCCGGTGCGCTTGAAATTGCCCTTGCCGCTGCCCACGAACGGACGCGCGATGACGCGGCCGATGTTGTAGGGCTCCAGCAGCTCGCGCACGATGTGGCACAGCTCATAGAGCTTCTCGAGGCCATAGGTCTCTTCGTGGCAGGCGATCTGGAACACGGAGTCAGCAGAGGTGTAGAGGATCGGCTTGCCGGTGCGCATGTGCTCTTCGCCCAGATCGTCCAGCACCTGGGTGCCGGAGGCGTGGCAGTTGCCCAGATACCCGGGCAGACCGGCCTTCTCGACGATGGCATCCAGCAGCTCCTGCGGGAAGCTGTTGTGATGGTCGTGGAAATAACCCCACTCGAACAAGACGGGCACGCCGGCAATCTCCCAGTGACCGGACGGGGTGTCCTTGCCGGAGGAGAGCTCCTGGGCAAAGCCGTAGGCACCGATCACCTCGACATCCTTGTTCAGTCCGGCCGGGAAGGTGCCGCTGGCGAGTTCGCCCGCGTGGCCCAGACCCAGCTTGCTGAGGTTTGGCAGGTTGAGAGCGCCACGGCCCTCGATCTCACCGGCGGCGCACGCCTTGGCGATATGGCCAAGGGTATTGGCACCCACGTCGCCGAACTTGTCGGCATCGGCGGCAGCACCAATACCGAAAGAGTCCATCATCAGAATAAAGGTACGTTTCATGGGACTTCCCCTTGTTACAAATCAGCCAGACCGATGCGACGGTAAACCTCGGGCAGCGCCTCTGGTCGGGTGTCGCCGATCTTCACGGCAGCCTGCACCATGCGGGCAGCCTCGGCAAATTGAGCTTCTGTCTGAGCGTGGATCAGAGCGAGCGGCTTGTCAGCATCGACGCTCTGACCCAGGCGGATAAAGTCGGTCAGACCGACCGCATAATCGAGTTTGTCGGCGGCGGCGCGGCGACCGCCCCCCATGGCGACCACCGCCAGGCCCAGTTCACGGGTATCCATCGCGGTGACGAATCCGCTGTGGGCCGCGTAGACGGGGCGCACGATGGCGGCTTTGGGCAGGTAGGCGTCGTAGCGCTCCATGAAGTCGGCGGGACCGCCGAGGCCGGTCACCATGCGCCCGAAGATCTCGGCTGCCTTGCCGTTGTCGAGCACCGCCTGCAGCTTGGTGCGGGCATCGCCGTCATCGCAGGCAAGACCGGCGGAGATCAGCATCTCGGCGCACAGGGCCATGGTCACTTCGTGGATGCGCGGGTTGCGATACTCACCGGTCAGATAGCGCACCGCTTCGCGCACTTCCACGGCGTTGCCGGCGCTGGAGGCCAGCACCTGGTTCATGTCGGTCAGGAGTGCTGAAGTACGGCAGCCGGCACCGTTGGCCACGGCGACGATGCTCTTGGCCAGCTCTTCAGAGGCTTCAAAGGTCGGCATGAAGGCGCCGGAGCCCACCTTCACATCCATCACCAGGGCTTCGAGACCGGAGGCAAGCTTCTTGGAGAGGATGGAGCCGGTGATCATGGCAATGGACTCGACGGTGGCGGTGATATCCCGTACTGCATAGATACGCTTGTCCGCCGGGGCGAGATCGCCGGTCTGGCCGATGATGGCGACACCCGCCTCTTTCACCACTTTCAGGAAGCGGTCGTTGTCGACCGAGGTCCGGTAGCCTGGGATGGCATCCAGCTTGTCGAGGGTACCGCCGGTGTGGCCGAGACCCCGGCCGGAGATCATCGGCACGAAACCGCCGCACGCAGCGACCATGGGGCCAAGCATCAGGGAGACGACGTCACCCACACCGCCGGTGGAGTGCTTGTCGACGATGGGGCCGCCCAGGTTGAGGTGGTCCCAGGTCAATACCATGCCGGAGTCGCGCATGGCGCAGGTCAGGGCGACCCGCTCATCCATGGTCATGTCCTTGAAGTAGACCGCCATGGCCAGGGCCGCAATCTGCCCCTCGCCGATGGTGTTGTTGGTTATGCCCTGGACGAAGAATTGAATCTCTTGGGTACTGAGCGCTTCACCGTTGCGCTTCTTGCGAATAATTTCTTGAGGCAAAAACATCTTTCATTCCCTCCGTGCATCACGCACGAACACAGACCGAACCAGACCCGGAAGGGGGCGGCGCACCGCCCCCTGCCACCGCTTAGTAACCGCTGGTATTGGCAGGCTTGTCGCCATGCCCCAGGGTCGCCAGCAGGCTGGCCAGCAGGCTGGAGGCGCCGAAGCGGAAGGTGCGGGCGGATACCCAGTCCTTGCCCAGGATCTCTTCGGCCATGGCCAGGTACTGACCCGCCACGGCGGCGTCTTTCACGCCACCGGCCGGCTTGAAGCCCACTTTCGGGTTCTTGGCCTTGATCACTTCCATCATGATGCGGGCCGCTTCAGGGGTCGCGTTCACCGGCACCTTGCCGGTGGAGGTCTTGATGAAATCGGCACCGGCGTCGATGGAGATCTCGGAGGCGCGACGGATCAGCGCCTCTTCCTTCAACTCGCCGGTCTCGATGATCACTTTCAGCAGTACCTTGGCGCCGCAGGCTTCCTTACATGCTTTGACCAGATCGAAGCCGACCTGTTCATTGCCGGCCATGAAGGCGCGGTACGGGAAGACCACGTCCACCTCGTCGGCACCGTAGGCCACGGCGGCACGGGTCTCGGCCACGGCGATCTCGATGTCGTCGTTGCCGTGGGGGAAGTTGGTCACGGTCGCGATGCGCACGTCGGCGGCGCCGATGTCACGCAGGGTCTTGCGCGCGATGGGGATGAAACGGGGGTAGATGCAGACGGCGGCGGTCAGGCCGGCCGGAGACTTGGCCTTGTGGCACAGGTCGATCACCTTCTGATCGGTGTCGTCATCGTTCAGGGTGGTCAGGTCCATCAGGTTCAGGGCGCGTTGGGCGGCCACTTTCAGATCAGTCATGCTATGTCTCCAAAGTCTTGTTAAGCCCCATCACCCGCGATCGGCTTCACCGAACACCAAGGGTCGGCAGAGACGTTCCCGGAGCAACGGGATATGGAATTGCAGCGCAAATGCACAGGCAATACGGCTGCAAATAAGGCAAGAGCCCTGTCACTTTCTTACAAAAGTGCGGACTTGGTTCCATGAAGACTTGAGAAAGGCCGACTACGCAGACCCGACTTCCCAATCAATTCCATTTGACCGCCAACACCCGGATTAACCGGGCATTAGTCAATGCCAGCACCCTGCTGGCATCGCCTATTTCAGCCGAGATACCCCGTGTTTGCAAGCCGGATTTGCCAATTTCAGAGGTACCTCACACCCGGCAAATCCAGCGCTGGAAGGCGCTTAAGAGAAGAAGCGGGTCAGGATCCAGGAGTAGGCAATGCCCCCCAGATAGACCCCCACGATCCCCATGACACCGGAGAGGACGGGCGGCGCCGGTATCGGCAACTTGAGGAAAGAAAACAACACCCCAACGATAAAGCCGGCCGCCATTGCCAGTAGCACTTCATTCATAGAACCTCCGATTTGACTCACTTTATTATTAGTCTTGACAGGAAAACGGTTGTCACCACCCCAAACGAGAACGCCACAGCAAATCGCTGTGGCGTTCGTCTTTATCCTGTCAGTCAGGCGATGTTACATGCCGGACAGCGCCAGGAAGAAGCCTGCGATGGTCGCAGACATCAGGTTGGACAGGGAACCTGCCAGCACGGCCTTCAGACCGAACTTGGCGATGGTGCCGCGACGGTTCGGTGCCATGGAGCCCAGACCACCCAGCAGGATGGCGACGGAGGACAGGTTGGCGAAGCCGCACAGGGCGAAGGAGATGATCGCCTTGGTGTGCTCGGACATGGCCACACCGTTGATCAGCACTTCATCCTTCAGGTAGGGAGCGAAGTTCAGGTAGGCCACGAACTCGTTGACCACCAGCTTCTGACCGATGAAGGAACCGGCCACGACCGCTTCGCTCCAGGGCACGCCGATCAGGAAGGCCAGCGGGGAGAACAGCCAGCCCAGCAGCAGCTCCAGGGAGAGTTGCGGGTAACCGAACCAGCCGCCCACACCGGAGAAGATGCCGTTGATCATGGCGATGAGGCCGATGAAGGCCAGCAGCATGGCACCCACGTTCAGGGCCAGTTGCAGACCGGCGGAGGCACCGGCGGCAGCGGCGTCGATCACGTTGGCCGGCTTGTCGTCCAGCTCACCTTCTGCGGTGTTCTCGTCGTAGCTCGGGGTCTCGGTTTCCGGTACCAGCAGCTTGGCGAACAGCAGACCACCCGGGGCAGCCATGAAGGAGGCGGCGATCAGGTATTCCATCTTGACACCCATGGAGGCGTAACCGGCCAGCACGGAGCCGGCAACGGAAGCCAGACCACCACACATGACGGCAAACAGCTCTGAGTCGGTCATCTTGGAGATGAAGGGACGTACCACCAGCGGGGCTTCGGTCTGACCGACGAAGATGTTGGCAGTGGCGGAGAGGGATTCGGTACGGGAGGTGCCCAGCACCTTCTGCAGACCGCCGCCCAGCAGCTTGATCACCCACTGCATGATGCCGAGGTAGTAGAGTACCGCGATCAGGGAAGAGAAGAAGATGATGACGGGCAGGACGCGGAAGGCGAAGACGAAGCCACCGCCACCGAACACTTCGAACATCTTGTTGCCAACCAGACCACCGAACAGGAATTCGATGCCGTTCTGGCCATAACCGATGACGCTGGAGACGGCGTCGGACACGCCCACCAGGATGTCACGACCGACCGGCACGTAGAGCACGAAGGCCCCCAGACCGGCCTGGATGGCAAAGGCGCCACCTACGGTACGAATTTTGATTGCCTTGCGGTTGCTGGAGAACAGCACCGCAATAAGGATGAGCGTCGCCATCCCTACCAGACCCATTATCAGATTCATTATTAACACTTCCTCTTTAGTAGCACCTGCCAGCTTGTTAACGATTTGTGTATTGAAGCCGCTAATCAAGGGTGCGCATTATACTAATTACGGTGCGACAAAATAGAATACTGGTCACATTTTATAAGCCACAAACGGCCTGAACATCGTTTAATTAGACCGCAAACGATTTTTATGGGCCCTGTTTTTTATCACTCGGTCATCATTTGATAATCAAATGTTAATTTCATGATTTCCTGGAGGGAACAGCCGCCGGGTGGAGTCATGTAACACCGAAATAACATCCTCCAGCGGTTGCTGCCGCAATTGTGCCAACAAGCGGGCTATGGTCGGCAGGCTGGCCGGCGTGTTCACCTCCCCCTGCTGGCCCTGCAGCGGCATGTCGGGAGCGTCGGTTTCCAGCAGCAAGGCCTCCAGCGGCATCTGGCGTATCGCCTCCCGGGTCTTGTTGGCCCGCTCATAGCTGATGACCCCCCCGATCCCCAGCCTGAAACCCAGTTGCCAGAACACCTCCGCCTGATGCAGGGAGCCGCTGAAGGCGTGAATGACCCCCCCTTGTGGCGGAGTGAAGCGCCGCAGGATCTTGGCGACCGTGTCGTTGGCACGCACCGAGTGGACGATGAGGGGCAGCGCATGCGCCATGGCCAGCCGCACCTGCGCCTCGAACATCTCGACCTGCCCCTCCTGCGGCACATGGGAGCGCAGATCCAGCCCGCACTCCCCCACGGCCACCAGCCCACGGGGCCGACTCGCCAGCAGGGTCTCCAGCCGGGTCAGTGCATCCCGGGGCTGCTTGCCCACATACCAGGGATGGATCCCCAGGCCATAGCGGATGTCGTCGTGGCGCTCGGCCAGCGCCATCACCCGCCCCCAGTTTTCCTCTCCCACGGCGGGGATGATATACTCGCCCACCCCCAGCTGGCGCCACCGGGTCAGCAGCGCCTCCCTATCGGCGTCAAAGACCGGAAAATCGAGGTGGCAGTGGGTGTCTATCAATTCCATGTCGCGCTTACCTGTCTGTCGTACTCAATGGGTTCATTCCATGCCAACACACGTTTCCCGAGGCTTTACCCTGATAGAACTGGTGCTGGTCATCATCGTGCTGGGGATCCTGGCCGTGACCGCCCTGCCCCGCTTCATCAACATCCAGGACGACGGGCTCAAGAGCAGCGTCTCGGCCACGGCGGGCAGCTTTGCCAGTGCCGCCCGGCTCGCCCACGCCGGTTGGGCGGTCAAGGTAAAGGGGGAGCCCCTGGCACTCTACAACTTTAGCGGCATGGGCAGGCAGGATCTCGACATCAACAGCCATGGCTGGCCGGTGGGCACCAAGGAGGACTAGGGAGGTCAGGGGCCCGATACCGTCTTCCCCGGTGGCGACAGCGATCAGATCTCCGTCAGCAGCCGGGACGACTGCGAGAGCCTGTTTGGCGCCCTGCTCGATACCGATCTGACGGTGGCCGATGAGTTGCACCAGGATTCAGACAGTGACTACATCTCCCGGCTCATCCCGGCAGACGCTCAGGCTGACGGCGCCCTTCGTCACGACAACTGCCGCTATACCCTGCGCAGCTCCGTGGGCCGCTTCCCGGCATACCCCGACGGGCTCTCGTTCGACTACAACAGCGTCACTGGCGCCGTGACCCGCCAGTTCCAGTGAAGTCGTCGCCCTTGTCCGGGCGCTTCTCCTCTTCATCATGGCGTACCGGCGCGCAGCAGCGCCGGTTCTCCGGTGTGAGTCCCCACTCCTGGCACCAGGCATCGTAGCGAGCCAGCCAACGCAGCAATATCCCCTTCATGGGCGCCTCCTTGTCTCTATTATTCTCCCGATACAGCCTGCCTCAATCGCGCGCGCCGAACCAGCCTCTCGGGGCCAGCGGCGTCATGGCCTGTCCAGCGGCAGCAGCAGCCCCATGGCAATCTCGTCCACATAGCCCTCGTCCAGCCGATAGGCCTGCCGTCTCACCCCTTCCTCCACGAACCCGCACTTGCGATACAAGGCGTGGGCCACCTCGTTGTGGGCCATCACTCCCAGCTCCAGCCGGTGGATACCGAGATCCCTCGCGGTCGCGATCAGGGTACGCAGCAACCGTTCCCCCCATCCCTGCCCGCGCGCCCCCGAACGCAGTCCCATCACCACCAGGGCGCAGTGGCGGTTGCGTGCCAGGCCGCCACCAAGGAGCGCGGCAAACCCTTGCACCTCCCCCGCCAGCTCCAGCAGCCACATGGCCTGATTGGGAGCCGCGGCCATGGCCTCGAGCCGCCTGCGCTGCCCCTCGATGTCCGAGGGGCGCTCTCCCGCTTCATACAGCATGAAGCGGGTCTCCCTGTCCAGTTGCCCGAAGAAGCGATCCAGCACCGCCGCATCCTCCACCCCTGCCATACGAATCATCACGCCGACCTCCCTGCCTGGTGGCTCTGCCGACCACGACCATAAAAAAAACG